>JBARQL010000133.1:0-12146 GCA_049643685.1 Methylotenera sp. | reverse complement strand
CATGGTCGCCATCCACTAAGCGAATGTTTTTTACTTTCGTGCCGACTTTCACCACTAACGATGAGCCTTTGACTTTGAGGTCTTTAATCACGGTAATGGTATCGCCATCTTGCAACACGTTTCCGTTAGCATCACGGATTATTTTTGCAGTTTCACTGGCCTCTGCACTCGCGGTTTTACTCCACTCATGTGCACATTCTGGGCAAATATAATTATCACCATCTTCATAGGTGTATTCTGAACCGCATTGGGGACATTTGGGCAAATTACTCATATTGGCATTCTTTTCTATTGATAAAGGCTAAGAAGTTGACTTGTAAGCATTTTAACTTATGGTGCTGGGTTCATCATCGTTAAATGAATCTGCTCAATTTCCGCCAGCACTTCATCGCCCAATTTCACCTCATAAGCCGTAATATTTTCTTGCAATTGCGCCATACTAGTTGCGCCAATAATGGTACTGCTCACACACCAGCGATGCATCACAAAACTGAGCGCGAGTTGTGCAGGCGTGAGGCCATGTGCTCGCGCTAACTTGGCGTAGGTAGCGCTAGCCGCAGGAACACCGGGTTTTGTATACCGTTGCGCATAACCTCTAAACATCGTCACACGGCCTTTTGCTTGCGCGTTATCCACATATTTACCTGTCAGGTGACCAAAGGCAAGCGGGGAATAAGCCAGTAATCCAATATTTTCTCGATATAAAATCTCACTCATGCCAAAATCAATGGTGCGATTCATCAAGTGGTAACTGTTTTGAATAGTGGCGATGCGCGGTAAGTTATATTCTTTGCTGAGTCGCAAAAACTCCATCACTCCCCAAGGTTGCTCGTTGCTTAATCCAATAGTGCGTACTTTACCTTCAGCAATGAGTTCGGCCAATGTTTCTAGTTGCGTATGTATGCTCACCCATGCTTTTTGATTGCTTTGCGCATCCAATTCTAGTTTCGGGTCAAACTGATATTGCCCAAATAGCGGCACATTGCGCTCTGGCCAGTGCAGTTGAAATAAATCAATGTAATCCGTTTGCAGACGGGTTAAAGAATCATGAATCGCTTCGCGAATATTGGTTCGAGTCAGCGCATCATCGCCGCCGCGAATCCAATTCAGTCCGCGGTTGCGCCCTGCTACCTTACTGCCTAGAATAATTTGATCTCGAGGCTGATTTTTTAACCAGGTGCCAATAATGGATTCGGTACGAGTAAATGTTTCCGCTTTCGGCGGCACTGGATACATTTCAGCGGTATCAATAAAGTTAATGCCAAGTGAGGTCGCATAATCCAGCTGCTCATGGGCTTCCGTTTCAGTATTTTGGTCACCGTAGGTCATGGTCCCTAGGCAAACTTTAGAAACGTTGAGTTCTGAATTACCCAGTTTTGTATATTCCATCGCAAACCCTCGTCTTTAACTTCTTTTATTTAACTTTTTTTAATTTATTGCACTTGAAAAGCATTAAACTGCCCCAAATTAGCAATCAAGGCATACGAGTGCTAAAATGCCGTATTGCCTATGCAATCCACTGTATTAATTATTGGTATTAGATGTACATTTTATAGACTTATCAGGAGAAACCGTATGAAAATTCGTCCTTTACACGATCGCGTGATTGTAAAACGTTCAGAAGAAGAGCGTACAACCGCATCTGGCATTGTGATTCCAGACAGTGCAACAGAAAAACCTGACCAAGGCGTGGTGCAAGCCATCGGCTCTGGCAAACGTGATGACAGCGGCAAGGTCATTGCTTTAGACGTTAAAGTCGGTGACAAAGTGTTATTCGGCAAATATGCTGGCCAAACAGTCAAAGTGGACGGCGAAGAATTATTAGTGATGCGCGAAGAAGACATCATGGCGATTGTTGAGTAATCAAACAATCTCATTTTAATAAGCTAAACAGATTCTGAATCTAAGTCAGAATGACAAATTTAAGGAGCTAATAACATGGCAGCAAAAGACGTAAGATTCGGCGATGAAGTTCGCCAAAAAATGACTAATGGCGTAAACATTCTTGCCAACGCAGTAAAAGTAACTTTAGGCCCTAAAGGCCGTAACGTGGTGTTAGAGCGCTCGTACGGCGCACCTACGATCACCAAAGATGGTGTTTCTGTGGCTAAAGAAATCGAACTTAAAGATAGGTTTGAAAACATGGGCGCACAAATGGTAAAAGAAGTGGCTTCAAAAACTTCTGATATCGCTGGTGACGGTACAACAACGGCAACGGTTTTAGCGCAAGCGATTATTCGTGAAGGCATGAAATCTGTTGCAGCAGGTATGAACCCAATGGATCTAAAACGTGGGATTGATAAAGCGGTTACTGCAGCGATTGCTGATTTAAAAGCACAATCAAAACCATGTACAACGAGCAAAGAAATTGCACAAGTGGGTTCAATTTCTGCAAACTCTGATGAAACCATCGGCAAAATCATTGCTGATGCGATGGACAAAGTGGGTAAAGAAGGCGTGATTACTGTTGAAGACGGTTCTGGCTTAGAGAGCGAATTGGATGTAGTTGAAGGGATGCAGTTTGACCGTGGTTACTTGTCACCCTACTTCATCAACAATCAAGAGCGTCAAATTGCTTTGTTAGATAACCCATTCGTGTTGTTACACGACAAAAAAATCTCAAACATCCGCGATTTACTTCCAACGTTAGAGCAAGTAGCTAAATCTGGTCGTCCATTATTGATTATTGCTGAAGATGTAGATGGCGAAGCATTGGCAACTTTGGTAGTGAACAACATCCGTGGCATCTTGAAAACAACGGCGGTTAAAGCGCCTGGTTTCGGTGACCGCCGTAAAGCAATGTTGGAAGATATTGCTATGTTAACTGGCGGTACAGTGATTGCTGAAGAAGTGGGCTTGAAACTTGAAAACGTAACGCTTGAGAATTTAGGTCAAGCTAAACGTATTGAAGTGGGTAAAGAAAACACCATCATCATTGATGGTCACGGTGTTGAAGCAAACATCAAAGCACGTATCGCTCAAATCAAAACACAAATCGAAGAAGCTAGTAGCGACTACGACCGTGAAAAACTACAAGAACGCGTTGCTAAATTAGCGGGCGGTGTTGCAGTCATCAAGGTTGGCGCTACCACTGAAATCGAAATGAAAGAGAAAAAAGCCCGTGTTGAAGATGCATTACACGCAACTCGCGCAGCGGTTGAAGAAGGTATTGTAGCTGGCGGTGGTGTTGCATTGATTCGCGCACGTGCAGCCATTGCTAAAGTTAAAGGCGATAACCACGACCAAGATGCTGGCGTGAAAATTGTATTGCGCGCAGTTGAAGAACCATTACGTCAGATCGTGCAAAACGCAGGTGTTGAGCCTTCAGTAGTGGTGAATAATGTAGAAGCTGGTAAAGGCAACTACGGCTACAACGCGGCTAATGAAACTTACGGCGATATGATTGAAATGGGTATTCTTGACCCAACTAAAGTCACACGCTCTGCCTTGCAAAATGCAGCTTCAGTAGCCGGCTTAATGCTGACCACTGATTGCATGGTGGCTGAACATCCAAAAGATGACGCACCAGCAATGGGTGGTGGTGATATGGGCGGCATGGGTGGTATGGGCGGTATGATGTAGGTTTTTTGATGTTGCATCAACTTATCCATCTTGCGATGGGTTGATGCAATAACGAAGTGCAAACTTGCTACTCCGTAATATTAAAACCTCGCTTCTGCGAGGTTTTTTATTGCTGTTGCTATTTGACGTAAAGTATTGTGTCAATTAGGATGGCTATTTTATATTAGGAATCAACTGCTCGTGGAAACTATCATTTACTACTCAAGGAATGGAAAAAAACCTCCTTTTGAGGTGAGCATTGAGATAGATGGTCAGGTTGTTTATATAAACTGCAACTGCGAGCTTGGGCTTGAGAAAAAAATCTGTAGGCACAAAATTAACGCGATAAGAGGCGACAAAGAAAATAGGCATTTGTCCACATCTGATGAAGTTATTACAAGACTTAAGCTTTTATTTGGAACAACTTCGACTTTGCGACAACATCTGGAAGAAAAGTGGAGATTGCTCCGAGAATTTACTTCGGATAATCCAGATGAAGAAATCGAGATTTGCCATAAGAGAAGGTTATTGGGAGAAGCTTTTGCGAAGGGATTTAATAACGAAAGCGCAACTAGACTCCACGAGCCATTTGATGGTGATGAATGGGAAGAATCTAGAGAAATCTATGTCGATGGACTTAAGTGCCCAGTAAACCTCAATTACGTAAATCATGAAGGAATTGCTACGACCAGAGATGTGATTGTTGAAGAGGTATTTATCAGTGGGTCCAACTTTTACCTTTTGGGATATTGTAACCTCCGCGAACAGAAACGCACATTCCGCGTTGATAGAATTCAAGGCATAGTTTTCGGGCAAGAATGCTCGCAAATGGATAAAAGCACACTCCTGAATGTTGTATTTCAGGGAAATCCAAACATAACCAGAACAATCCAACAACGCAACAACATTTAGCTTTCGAGCTTTATAATTGCATCACTATTAAAAACACTTCCCATTATGCCCCAAGAAAAACCTGGTCAACTTCACCCCTCATGGCAGGTAGTCATTGGTGACGAGCTTGAGAAGCCTTATATGCAGGCTTTGCGCGATTTTCTTAAGCAAGAAAAAGCTGCTGGTAAAGTAATTTATCCGCCTGGCCCATTAATTTTTAATGCGTTTAATCACACGCCATTTGATAAAGTGCGCGTGGTGATTATTGGGCAAGATCCGTATCATGGTATAGGCCAAGCGCATGGCTTAAGTTTTTCTGTGCCCAAAGGTATCGCGCCGCCACCATCCCTAATGAATATTTTCAAGGAAATTTCATCTGATTTAAATATCAAAATGAGTCGAAATGGTGATTTAACGCCGTGGGCAGACCAAGGTGTGTTGTTGTTAAATGCCACGCTCACAGTAGAGCAAAGTAAAGCAGGTGCACATCAGGGCAAAGGTTGGGAGGTGTTTACTGACGCGGCTATCGCCGCATTGAATGCGCATCGCGAAGGTTTGGTATTTGTATTGTGGGGTAGTTATGCGCAGAAAAAAGGCGCGTTTATTGATGAAAAAAAACATTTGGTGCTTAAATCGGTACACCCTTCACCATTGTCAGCGCATCGCGGTTTTTTTGGCAACCATCAATTTTCAAAAATTAACCAATATTTATTGCAGCACAATCAGCCCGCAATTAATTGGCAACTTTAACGGTTTTTATAATAAAAAAATCACACTAAATTCTGCAGAGAACATATTATGCCTCTGGAAGCATTATCCAGACTGGCTTGCAGAGGTGCACGCAGTGTGATGAAAGAAGTATGTTGGTGTATTAGCTATTTAATTGACCAAATTTTAAACCCACATAACTTCAGAAAATTCCTCTAGAGAAATTCCCACCTCTGCAAGCCGCATGGTGTAAGGTTTAGCGAAGTGGTCAAATTATTTGTTAGTAAATAAGAATAAAAAAAGCCCCGACTCAAGGGGATAAGAGTCGGGGCAAAAATGCCTTATTGTCTAAGGCTTCCGCTCAGGGAGGAAAGAAGCGGAATGTTAGCCAAATTTAAATTTAGCTATCACGTACAGTAAGAGCGCGTTGCCTAAAGTTAGTTCTCAATTTTTTGTAACAGTTTGTAAGTAGATTACTTCCTGAATATTAGCAAATCCCATGCGATAATACTGCCATGGAAATTCAAAACTCACCCATGATGCAAGACCCGCTTTTAGCGGGACTCAATAACAAGCAGCTTGAGGCGGTGACCCTGCCGCATCAATCCGCATTGATTTTGGCGGGTGCAGGCAGCGGCAAAACGCGTGTACTCACGGCGCGCATTGCATGGCTGATTCAAACAGGGCAAGTTTCACCAACTGGTTTATTGGCGGTTACGTTCACCAACAAAGCCGCTAAAGAAATGCTCACACGCATTACGGCATCTTTGCCGATTAACACACGTGGCATGTGGGTGGGCACGTTTCACGGGCTTTGCAATCGTTTGTTGCGTGCCCATTATCGCGAAGCTGGTTTGCCGCAAAGCTTTCAGATTTTAGATATTGCCGACCAGTTATCCGTAATTAAGCGCTTGATGAAATTGATGAATGTGGACGATGAAAAGTTTCCGCCTAAACAAGTGCAAAACTTTATTAACGGCTGTAAAGATGAAGGCTTGCGCGCACATCAGGTAGAAGTTTATGATCCGCATTCCACCAAAATGCGCGAGATTTTTGATGCTTACGATAAGCAATGTCAGCGCGATGGCGTAGCGGATTTTGCCGAGCTTTTATTACGTTGTTATGAGCTATTAAGCCGTGATGCGAACATTCGTCAGCATTACCAAAGCCGCTTTAAATATATCCTAGTGGATGAGTTTCAAGATACCAATCAATTGCAATATTTATGGTTAAAATTGCTTGCTGGGCAAGGGAATTGCATGTTTGCAGTGGGCGATGATGACCAGTCCATCTACGGCTTTCGTGGTGCGCGCGTAGGCAATATGCGCGATTTTGAAAAAGACTTCAACATTCAGCACATTGTTAAACTAGAAGAAAACTATCGCTCACACAGTAATATTTTAGATGCGGCCAATGCGATTATTTCGCACAATACCAATCGCTTAGGCAAAAATTTATGGACTTCGGCAGGCGCTGGCGAACCCGTGCGGGTCTACGACGCCTACAACGATACCGACGAAGCGCAATTTATTGTGGATGAAATCAAAATGCTGCATTGTGAAGGTACGTCATCAGGTGACATCGCCTTGTTGTATCGCTCCAACGCGCAATCGCGTATCTTGGAACACGCTTTGTTCAACGCGAATATGCCCTACCGCGTGTATGGCGGTTTGCGTTTTTTTGAGCGCGCAGAAATCAAACACGCGCTGGCTTACATGCGCTTAATTGCCAATGCGAATGATGACACCGCACTATTGCGTGTGATTAACTTCCCCACACGCGGCATCGGCGCACGTAGTTTGGAACAATTACAAGAAGTTGCCCGCGCTGCTGATTGCAGCATTTGGCAAGCGGCTATTAACAAAGTGGGTAACGGCAAGGCAGGTGGCAAAGGCATTGAAGGCTTTGTCGCGCTGATTCGGCAAATGATTGATGAAGCTTACGGCGTCAGCTTGTCTGAATTGACCGAACTCGCCATCAATCTGTCTGGCTTAATGGCGCATTATGAAAATGACAAAGAAGGCGAAGACCGCATTGAAAATTTGAAAGAGTTGGTGACGGCGGCTGTGTCATTCACCAACCAGGATTTTGGCAACCACAACAATGTGGATGGCGAAACGGAACAAGATTTACTCACCCAATTTTTAAGCCACGCCAGCCTGGAAGCAGGCGAACACCAAGCCGATGTGGGTAAAGAAGCGCTGCAACTCATGACCGTACACGCCTCAAAAGGCTTGGAATTTAAAGCCGTGTTTATCAGCGGGCTTGAAGAAGGCTTATGCCCGCACGAGCAAAGTTTCTCGGAAACTGGCGGATTAGAAGAAGAACGCCGATTGATGTATGTAGCGGTGACCCGCGCCAGACAACGGCTTTATTTGAGTCACGCGCAAAGCCGCATGCTGCACGGCAAAGTCCGTTACGGCATTCCATCCCGTTTTTTAGAAGAAATTCCTGATGAATTATTGAAGCATTTAAACAGCAAGCCAGTCGCCAAACCAAGCTATGGGCGTGACTACAATGAGCTGCCCGCAATGATGAGCAAGCAGCAAAGTAACCACCAAAAAAATGCCATGCCGTGGAAAGTCGGCCAACAAGTGGCGCATTCTAAATTTGGCAATGGCGTGGTGGTGAGCTATGAAGGCAATGCAAACGACATGCGCGTACAGGTGAATTTTGGCCGTGAAGGCCTGAAGTGGCTGGCGTTAGAATTTGCTAAACTGACGCCGATTTAGTAAATCGTTCACACTAAAACAACCCAATTGACATGCCATCTTATTTCGATGCCCTGGAATCCTTATAAATAAAGGCTTCCAGGGCATCATTTTTTGCTCGGCGATAAAATGGCTTTTTTCGGCTAATCTTGCTTGATATTAAAAATATCCAAATAACTGGTATAAGTGCTGGTAATCATCACGGGCACAACTACTAATAAACCTAAACCAAATGGGATAACCGCCAGAATAGTGAGCGCGATAAAGATAAGCGCATACAAAATGACGGGTGCGATGTTACGGAAGACTGCCATAAAACTCATTTTCATCGCTTCAAGTGCCGTTAAATCATGCAATCTCACCAATAGCGGCGCAAACCAATAGGCCATTAACACTGGAATAAGTAACAGCATGGCGATCAAGACCGTAGGCTTCATGGCGCTAGCCGCCTGCTCCTGTGTGAGCTCTTGCCCTTTCACCATTTGCGCGATGATTTCTTGATCTAAACTCATCACAATCAATACTGAAATCAACAATAGCGCTGCCAAATATATCCCCCCAACCGCAACCAATTGCCCGGTATTCTTCTTGAAGCCAGCAAATAAATGGTTGATTTCTAATTCTTGGTGATGCATCACTGCTGCGCAACCGATCATCATACCCGCTGCGAATACAGGAGCTACCAAAGAACCAAACACTGTGCCTAGCACAGGAATAAAAGAAAGCGGGATAACGATGATCAAGTAAATAATGAATAACACAATCCACATCAGTGGGTAAGCCTTGAAAATTTGAAAGCCACTGGCAATCCAAGCCCAAGCGTTGCCTGCTGGCACTTGCCTGATTTGCAAGGGTTGAGTTTGCACTGAATTGTCTTGTAAATTATTTTCCAAGTTGTCTGCCATGCTAAAGTTCCTATAGAAAGACTGAAATGATGCAAAACTACCTAGCTGCGTAATTTCAATATCGCTTTAAAATGATCGGGGTCTTTGGCATGCGTTAATTCACCCGCGTGCGGAAAAATCTGATCATGCAAACGTGAAAGCCAAAAGCGTAATGCCGCGATGCGCAACAGGCCAGCCCAAGCGTCCCGTTCTGCCTCATTTAACGGACGCACTGCTTGATAGGCCGTCAGCATGGCGTTTAACTTGAGCGGATCCAAACTACCATCTGCTAAACTGCCATCGGATATTATGCACCAATCATTCACCGCAATTGCTAAATCATACGCCAGTACATCATGACAGGCATAATAAAAGTCAATCAAACCACCTATTTTATCGCCATCAAACAGCACGTTATCGCGGAATAAATCAGCGTGAATCACGCCTGCAGGCAATTGCGAGGTTTCAAACGTCGCTTGAAACGCCATGGATGTTTGCAGCAACTGCTGATCCGCCTCTGACAAATGCGGCATCACGAGTGCGACTGTTTTGATGCGCCATTCTGCGCCGCGCAGGTTGTGGCTATGGTGATGCGGAAATTGTGTCTCGAACGACTGCCCTACCAAGTGCATTTTTGCTAACACGTGACCAACTTCAGCGCATTGCGCGCTATTGGGCGCCTCAATATCCTGGCCTGCCAAACAACTCACTAACGCCGCTGGTTTGCTGTTCAGCATGTGCAGGCAATGGCCTTTTTTATCAGCAATCGGGCGAGGGCAAGGAATGCCGTGTGCAGCAAAATGACTCATTAAATCAATAAAATAGGGTAAATCCTCAATGGCATTTTGCTCGAATAAAGTGAGCACGTACTTAGTTTGAATACCGTTATCGTTCTTTGTTGTCACGAAGTAATTGGTATTGGTAATCCCCGCAGATATCCCTTTTAAATCGACAAGTTCGCCGATAGCGTAATCTTGTAGCCAAATTTGTAATTCTTGAATACTAACGGAGGTGAATACGGACATAAATTAGGGTGATTAAGTAGGTAGTTGCAGTGCGCGGATAGTTAATTTACCATCTGTTCGCCCTGCGCTTGTCGATAAATCGTAAATGGTTCGACAAGCTCACCATGGACGGAGATTGTATAAAATGTAAAAGTGAAATTAAAACCTAAACAATATCCATTTAGGAATGCTCACAGGTTGAACGGGGCCATTGTTAATCCATACCCCGTCTTGATCTTCTTTATGCAAGTAATAAGGCACGCCATGCGCTGGGGTGATTTTCATCATATAAAGCTGGCCGTTGACACGGTATTCTTCAATGGTTTCACCCTTCTTTTTAACAATCGTGATTTGCGGCTCATCTGCATTTTCTTCATTGCTAATGGCAGGCGGCGGAAGGTCTTCCAAAGGTTGCGCATCTGCAGGCGTTGGCGTTGGCTGGTGTGTTTCAGCCACTGCAGCCAAAGGAAATTGCATGGCGATTACCGCGAGTAAGCCTGCAAAATTTTGATAAAGTTTACGCATGTGGATACCTGCTTTCTAAAATTGATTCAATACCAGTGAATATGGGTTCATTTTAACAAACTACACGTCTTTAATCTGCAATTTTATCAATAAAGCTGCATTATAAATAAAGCTGTACACGTTCTTCAGCAGCCGATAATTTAAAGCCTCTTGTTTCATAATGTTTAAATATGGCCTCCACAATTTTAGAAGGTTCATCAATTATTTGAATTAAATCCAGGTCTTCAGGTGAAATCATTTTCTCATCGACTAACGTGGTCCTTAGCCAATCGACCAAGCCGCGCCAAAAAGATTCACCGACCAAAATGATCGGCATTTTGAGCGTTTTACCAGTTTGTATGAGTGTAATAGCTTCCATCACTTCATCTAAGGTACCAAAGCCGCCCGGCATGACTACATATGCACTCGCGTACTTCACAAACATCACTTTTCGCATAAAAAAATGTTTGAAATTTTGGCTCACATCTTGATAGGGATTTTTAGTTTGCTCGTGCGGCAGTTCAATATTCAGCCCGATACTGGGTGACTTTCCTGGAAATGCGCCTTTATTAGCGGCTTCCATAATGCCTGGCCCACCCCCTGAAATTACGCTGAAGCCTGCATCGCTCAGCAAGCGTGCGATTTCCTCAGTCAATTTGTAATAGGGATGTTCTGATGACGTGCGTGCGCTACCAAAAATAGTAACTGCCGGGGTAATTTCTTTTAGGCGCTCGGTCGCATCCACAAATTCTGCCATAATCTCAAATGCATGCCATGACTCGTGCCCGGTGTGATGCAGCCCCCGTACGTCGGGATCTGTGATTTTTGGAACTTTTTTTGCAAAAGACATAATTTAGGTAACCCTTAAATTTAATTTAAAAATCCAAATTTTTAAGCGAGTTGTAATTTACAGTCATGGCACAAAACAATTTTTAAGCGCGCCGCATATGTTTTATTATGTAAGCGATTAAAAATACTGTAGTAAAAATACAGCGCAAAACGTATCGTAACTATATGCTTCACGCAGGCAATCCGCAAAGCGGATGCTCGCAAAATTTGGATTTTTACATGAAAACATTATTGCTAGTGGACGGCTCATCTTACCTCTATCGCGCATTTCACGCCATGCCCGACTTGCGCAACAGCCAAAACGAACCTACTGGAGCGATACAAGGTGTACTCAATATGCTACGCCGTTTACATAAAGATTACCCTAGCGATTATAGCGCGTGCGTTTTCGATGCTAAAGGTAAAACGTTTCGTGATGATATTTATCCCGAATACAAAGCCAATCGCGCCAGCATGCCAGAAGATTTACGCTCGCAAATAGAACCCCTGCATGAGGCGATTAAAGCCATGGGCTGGCCGCTGATTATGATTGAGGGCGTTGAAGCCGATGATGTGATAGGCGCACTCGCCAAACAAGCCGAGCGAGAAGGCGTACGCACCATTATTTCCACAGGCGACAAAGATATCACCCAGTTGGTGAACGAACATATTACCGTGGTTAACACCATGCGCGATGCCTTTAGAAAAGTCGACGATGTGCTGGATATTGCAGGCGTAGAAAAGAAATTCGGCTTACCGCCAAGCCTGATGGTCGACTACTTAATGCTCATTGGCGATACTTCTGACAACGTGCCTGGTGTTGAAAAGGTCGGACCAAAAACCGCCGTGAAATGGCTCACGCAATACGGCTCATTAGAAAATATTATTGCCAATGCCGATCACATTACTGGCGTAGTGGGCGAAAATTTGCGCAAGGCGTTACCTTGGCTAGCCACTTCACGTGCGTTAATTACCATTCGTTGCGATGTGGGCATTCAGGAAAATCTGAGCGACCTCGCCCCGCAACCGCAAGATAAAACCAAACTGTTAGCACT
>JBARQL010000132.1:0-18150 GCA_049643685.1 Methylotenera sp. | reverse complement strand
TTATGGCGACACAAGCCAAAATGAAAGAATAACCACCTTTATCGCTCAGCAGATTTAGCTTAGCCGCCGAGCCTTGAAAATATTTAAAAACACCGTCATTTACACCCGAGAGAAAAACGCTGCCCTGCGAGCCAAGTAAATAAAGGCTTGCAGGGCAGCGTCAACAAAGATGTGCTAATTTACTTCGTTTGAACGACTATTTTTAACTCAGTTTTTTCTTCAGAACTTCGTTCACTTGCGCAGGGTTGGCCTTGCCTTTTGAGGCTTTCATCGCTTGACCAACCAACGCGTTAAACGCTTTTTCTTTGCCTGCTTTGAACTCTTCTACCATGGTGGCATTGGCGGCTAATACTTCGTCAATAATCGCTTCGATCGCACCGCTATCTGATTCTTGTTTTAAGCCTTTTGCCGCAATAATTGCGTCAACTTCGCCCTCAGCATTCCACATGGCTTCAAGCACCTGCTTAGCAGCATTATTTGAAATCGTTGAGTCAGCTATTTTTTGAGCCAGCTTTCCTATTTGCGATGCGTTAATTGGACAGTTTTCAATAGAAATTTCTGCTCTATTGAGATACGCCAATAATTCACCTGATACCCAATTGCAGACTATACGAATCTGTGTCTTAGCAACGTCTTTTGCAATAAAATCAGCAACCATTTGCTGCTCATCTTTAGTTAACATTCTATTTATAACTTTTAGCAAAACCGATTTTTCAATCTGAGCCGCTGTCAAAACAGCCTCCTCAAAGTATTTCGCAAAAGCTAAAGAAGAGGTTGCTATAGTTGCTTGCTCTCGAGTTGCTGAGTATTCGCTAACAAAACGCTCTTTCATAATCTCTGGCAGCTCGGGCATTTCTGCTTGAACGCGCGCTTTATCAGCCTCCGTAATCACCAAAGGTAATAAATCAGGGTCTGGGAAGTAGCGGTAATCGTTGGCTTCTTCTTTGCTACGCATAGAGCGCGTTTCACCAGTATCTGGGTTGAATAAGACCGTTGCCTGATGAATTGTGCCACCATCTTCCAGCGTTTCAATCTGCCAACGGGTTTCATACTCAATCGCTTGTTGCATAAATTTGAACGAGTTCAGGTTCTTAATCTCACGGCGAGTACCGAGTTTTTCACTGCCTTTTTTACGAACCGAGACATTCACGTCACAGCGGAAGCTACCTTCTTGCATGTTGCCATCGCAAATGCCTATCCATTGCACTAGTTCGTGCAATTTTTTGGCATAAGCCACGGCTTCAGCCGCTGAGCGCATATCAGGCTCAGTGACGATTTCTAGCAAAGGCGTACCTGCGCGGTTAAGGTCAATACCGCTCATACCTTCAACGGCGCCATGCACGGATTTACCTGCATCCTCTTCCAAATGCGCGCGAGTAATACGAACGGTACTGCCAGATAGTTGCCCGTTATTTCTTGGGTCAGCAAATTCTATATGCATAAATCCTTTACCAACGACTGGCAACTCAAATTGGCTGATTTGGTAGCCTTTAGGTAAATCAGGATAAAAATAATTTTTACGTGCGAACACTGATCTTGGTGCAATTTCTGCATTAATTGCCAAACCAAATTTAATGGCACATTGCACGGCTTCTTTATTCAGCACTGGCAGCACGCCTGGCAAAGCAAGACTTACCTCACAAGCTTGCGTGTTTGGTTCAGCGCCGTATTTGATAGAAGCACCTGAAAAAATCTTAGTGTTTGTTTTAAGTTGGGTATGTGTTTCTAACCCAATAACGACTTCCCATTCCATTATGCTATTCCTTCAGGCATTACTAAGTTTGGCTTATCCAAATTTGGAATAATGGTGTGCCAATCTGTCACTTGTTGATACTGATGCGCCACGTTCAACATGCGCGCTTCATCAAAATAATTGCCGATAATCTGCAAGCCTACCGGTAGGCCATCACTAAAACCTGCTGGCACGCTCATGCCAGGCAAGCCCGCCAAATTGGTAGAAATGGTATAAATATCTTGCAGATACATCGCGACTGGATCATCCACTTTTTCACCTGCTTTAAAAGCAGTGGATGGGGCGGCTGGCCCCATAATCACATCACAATGTTTAAAGGCCTCAACAAAGTCTTGCGCAATTAAACGGCGAATCTGTTGCGCTTTCAGATAATAGGCATCGTAATAACCCGCGCTCAATACATACGTGCCAATGAGAATGCGGCGTTTCACTTCCGCGCCAAAGCCCTCGGCGCGGCTCTTGTTATACATATCCATCAAATCGGTATATTCAGCCGCGCGGTGCCCATAACGCACACCGTCATAACGCGACAAATTACTTGAAGCTTCCGCGGGCGCTAACACGTAGTACACAGGAATCGATAAGCCAGTGTTTGGTAGTGAAATATCTACGATTGTCGCACCGAGTTTTTGGTATTCTGCAATCGCGGCTTCAATCACCTTACCAACGCTCGCGTCTAAGCCGTCTGCAAAAAACTCTTTAGGAAGCCCAACTTTTAGGCCTTGCAAAGGTTTTGCTGGGTTTGAATTGTAAAGTTCGCGCGTGTAATCTTCTTTGTCGCGGTTTAAACTGGTGGAATCACGCTCATCAAAGCCTGCCATGACGTTCATCATCAGCGCACAATCTTCCGCTGATTTAGCCATTGGGCCAGCTTGGTCTAGCGATGAGGCAAAAGCAATCATGCCATAGCGAGAAACCACACCATAGGTAGGTTTTAGCCCTGTGAATCCACATAATGAAGCTGGTTGGCGAATCGACCCGCCAGTATCAGTACCGGTTGCTGCGGCACAAAGCCGCGCCGCCACTGCCGCCGCACTACCGCCACTACTGCCGCCTGGTACGCGGTCAAAACTCCATGGATTTTTCACACCGCCGAAATATGAAGTCTCGTTCGATGAACCCATCGCGAACTCATCCATATTGGTTTTGCCCAAGTTCACGGCACCTGCCGCATCAAACTGACTAATCACATGCGCATCATACGGCGCAATAAAATTTGCCAACATTTTAGAGCCACAAGTGGTTTGCCAGTCTTTTGCACAAAATATGTCTTTTTGAGCGATAGGAATACCCGTTAAAGGCGCTACATTTCCTGCCGCGATGCGGGCATCGGCAGCCCTAGCCTGCGCCAAAGTTTTAGCTTCATCTAAAGCAATATAGGCATTGATGCTAGGGTTGTATTGTTGAATGCGATCTAAAAAAGATTGCGTGAGTTCAACGCTAGAAATTTTCTTCGCTTGGAGCAAATCTCCAAACTGCTTTAAGCTACTGTTAATCATATTAATTCTTACTCAATTACTTTAGGTACAAGGTACAAACCACCTGCTACCGCAGGTTCTGTCGAACCATTGCCCAGCGCCGGCGCATTTTTTTGAAACTCATCTCGCTGGTTGGTTTTGGTCACCACATCATCACGCAAACGTTGACTTAAATCTTGTGAATGCGACATGGGGACGATGCCAGTGGTGTCGACTGCCTGCATTTGTTCGATTAGGTCCAAAATGCCAGTAAGCTTAGTCAGTGTGGTGGTAGCGTCGCTATCGCTAATCTCAATGCGTGCCAAATGTGCGACTTTTTTTATATCTTCAATGCTAAGTGCCATGCTTTATGAATCCGAATTTTAATTGAACCTAGTTTAGTATTTACAAAATTTAATATTTAAACTTAAGTGAATGCTTTAAATTTAGCAATTTTTGTTGTCAACTTATGACTTACAATGTCTGAGCGACAATTAAAGTTGCCATCACATCTTAATTTTCAACGCGATTTGCGGTATTATACTCTGCTTTTATGAACGCTTAAATTACGCTTAAATATTAAGCCTTCAGTTTGCGCCAACCCACAGGAAAAACATCATGTTCGGCTTTCTAACTAGTTATTTTTCAAATGATATTGCCATTGATTTAGGCACAGCCAATACCCTCATTTACGCACGCGGTAAAGGCATTGTTTTAGATGAACCCTCAGTGGTTGCGATTCGACAAGAAGGCGGTCCAGGCGGCAAAAAAATCATGCTCGCTGTTGGCGCGGAAGCCAAAGGCATGCTCGGCCGTGCCCCTGCCAGCATTCAAGCGATTCGGCCCATGAAAGATGGCGTGATTGCAGATTTCACAATTACCGAGCAAATGCTTAAATACTTTATTCGCCGCGTGCATGATGCGCGCTGGTTTTCACCTAGTCCACGCATTATTATTTGCGTGCCGGTTGGCTCGACCCAAGTAGAACGTCGCGCCATTAAAGAATCTGCCGAACGCGCAGGCGCTAAACAGGTATTTTTAATTGAAGAGCCGATGGCCGCCGCGATTGGCGCTGGTATGCCAGTTTCTGAAGCGACAGGCTCAATGGTGGTAGATATTGGTGGTGGTACTACTGAAGTAGGCGTAATTTCACTGGGCGGTATTGTGTATGCTAAATCAGAACGTGTGGGCGGCGACAAATTTGACCAGGCAATCATTGATTACATTCGCCGCAACTATGGCATGCAAATTTCAGAACCCACTGCTGAAGCCATTAAAAAGAAAATTGGTTCAGCCTTCCCAGGTTCCGAAGTGCTAGAAATGGAAGTGACTGGCCGTAACTTAGCTGAAGGTTTACCACGTAAATTTACAATTTCTAGCAACGAAATTTTGGAAGCACTCACCGAACCGCTTAATACTATTGTGGGTGCGGTAAAATCCGCATTAGAGCAAACACCTCCAGAATTAGGCGCCGATATTGCAGAAAAAGGGATGGTGCTCACTGGTGGTGGAGCATTATTACGCGATTTGGATAGACTGTTAGTTGAGGAAACTGGGTTGCCCGTCATCGTTGCGGAAGATCCACTGACCTGCGTCGTGCGCGGTTGCGGTCGAGCATTAGAAGAGATGGATAAATTGGGCAGCATTTTTGCCTATGAGTAATTAAGTAGCGTGTAACTGTAGCGTAAGTGTATTCAGTATTAGGCCGTTTAATGCGGCCTAATTCTTTATGGCAAACCCGCAAATAATGCAAACGATGATTACGCACACAATCAATCACTGATATTTTAGTAGTGTATAAATGATGGTATTTATTCAATAATGGCGGCTGTTAAATAATGGCATTTGGCCAAAATCACAAACTTGAGCAACCACTGGCTCCCGCCTTTTTTGTCCGCGGGCCGAGTGCTTTTGCACGCCTAGTATTTTTTTCAGCTTTATCACTAGCCCTGATTGCAACAGACTCCCGCCTAAAATATCTATCTGGCTTACGTCAAAATCTTGTCTCAATATTGCATCCGTTACAAGTGATTGCAAACGCCCCATCTCAGCTATATCGCGACACAAATGAATATTTTTCTACCCATGCTCGATTATTACGTGAAAACGAACAATTTAGACAGCAAGCCCTTAAACAGGGCATTGCTCTACAAAAACTCAACACATTAGCGCTAGAGAATGAGCATCTTCGCCACCTGCTGCAAGCCAACCAAGCGCTCACCGAAAAGAGTGTTTTAGGTGAAATCATGCATGTTGGTCGCGATTTGTTTACCAAAAAAATCATTGTAAATCGTGGTGAAAAGCATCAAATTGTTGCGGGAGAAGCCGTGGTTGATGCAAATGGCGTGATTGGACAGGTAACCCGCGTTTACCCACTCAGTAGCGAAGTGACGCTCATTACAGATAAATCTCTTGCCATTCCAATACAGGTTGAGCGCAATGGACTACGCGCTATTGCTTTTGGTCGGGGTCGCGACAACACGCTCGACTTGCCCTACTTGCCGACCAATGTGGATATACGACGTGGGGATAAGTTAGTCACTTCAGGGATTGACGGTGTATATCCTACTGGACTTGCAGTAGCGATTGTCACTCAAATTGACATTACGCCAGATTCACCTTTTGCGCGCATCATATGTATACCGACAGGCGGCGTAGAAAATCATCGGCAAGTCCTGTTAGTGAGCATGCCGCCTATAAAAGAATTGCCCATTGATGAAGTGCTGATAGTCCCGAATCAACCGGTTACGAATCAATCCGCAGCAAAACCTGCCCCAACAATGCCAATAAAAGGACAAGAAAAGCTTATTGAAAAAACCAAACAAAAAAATGCCTCGACGCCTGAAGTTAAGCCGAAACCAGTAGTGAAGCCAAAACCAGCAGTTAAACCGAAACCAGTCATTAAGCCAGAAACAGTTCAGCCGGGAAAACCGCATGCCTAAGAGCAATCTCAAAACCGTCTATTTTTCTCTGCTGTTAGCGTTTATTTGCTTGCTGTTTCCATGGTCAGGATTTGCACTCAAGCTTAGGCCCGACTTTTTGTTGCTGGTCATCATTTTTTGGTTAATGCGCGCACCTAGTTTATGTAATGTAGGCACAGCATGGGTTGCTGGTTTATTGGTAGATTTAGCAACGGGCGGAATTTTTGGTCAATATGCGCTGGCCTACACAGTCACGGCCTTTTTCGCGGTTGTTTATCAACGACGCTTAGTATTGTTTAATCATACCCAACAATTGCTTTATGTATTCCTGTTGCTCATCATTTCACAAATCACTTTACTGATACTTAAAGTTTTTGCTGGCGCAGAAATTTGGGGTTGGGCTTATTTTTTACCCAGCTTAACAGGTACTTTACTTTGGCGGTTTGCTGTAGCAGTTGGGCTCAATACAGGCGGACGCGCCCGTGGCACTTAATATGAGTATCAACAACAGCACGCTTAATCCATTGGCCGTGCGTAAAGTGCTTAAAATCTCAAGCATTAATTAAGCATGTTTGAACTAAAAAATCATCAGCATGAGCAATACCACTTTAAGCGTAGGCTCGCCTTGACTGGCATTATGGTGTTTGTTTTATTTGGTCTATTGGCCTATCGATTTTTTTACCTGCAGGTTATTCAGCACCAACACTACCAAACCCTTGCTGAAAACAACCGCATTTCTTTGGTACCTATCGTACCGAATCGTGGTTTGATTCTTGATAAAAATGGCGTGGTTCTTGCGCGTAACTTTTTTGTTTACACGTTAGAAATCACCCCTTCAAAAGTTGAGCGGAATATTGAAGCCACGATTGCTGAACTTAGCAAATTGATTGAAATCAGCCCGCTCGATCGTAAACGCTACAACAAACTACGTGAAGGAAGCCGTCACTTTGAAAGCGTGCCCATTCGCACCAATCTGAATGAAGCGGAAGCTGCTAGCTTTGCAGTAAATAATTACCGCTTTCCTGGTGTGGAAATTAAATCTCGGCTTTACCGACAATATCCTTTAGGCAAATTAGGCGCTCACATTGTGGGTTATATTGGGCGCATTAACGATAAAGATATTAAAGACTTAGAAAAGGCTGATTTAGAAAAATCCGGGGTGCTTTCCAACTATAATGGCTCAGATCACATTGGCAAAAGTGGTATAGAGCAATTTTACGAAGCGCAATTGCATGGCACCACCGGGTTTCAACAGATTGAAATTGACAAGGATGGCCGCGCAGTGCGGGTGTTATCAAGCACTGCACCTGTACCTGGCGACAATATCATCTTATCAATAGACAGCAAACTGCAAGAAATCGCCGAAGCCGCTTTTGGCGAACGTCGCGGTGCTTTAGTCGCCATTAATCCCAAAACAGGTGAAGTGTTGAGCTTTGTGAGTCAACCGACATTTGACCCCAATTTATTTGTGGATGGCATTGATGTTGATAATTGGAAAGCGCTTAACGATTCAATCGATAAACCACTGATCAACCGCCCGATTCGTGGTGTATACCCACCAGGCTCAACATTTAAGCCATTCGTGGCGCTCGCAGGGTTAGAGCATGGCAAGCGCGCGCCACCCTTTGCAATTCATGATGCAGGTTACTTTAGCCTACCCAATAGCACTCATCACTATCGCGACTGGAAGCCGGGGGGGCATGGTATCGTGGACATGCAAAAAGCCATCACCATTTCTTGCGACACTTTTTTTTATGGCCTCGCGATGGAGTTAGGTATTGAAAACCTAAGCAATTTTGTCCGTCATTTTAGCTTCGGTAAGAAAACGGGAATTGATATTCAAGGTGAAAATGGAGGGCTACTACCAACGCCTAATTGGAAGATGCGTCGTTACAAACAGCCTTGGTATCAAGGCGACACCGTCATCTCCGGCATCGGTCAGGGCTATAATCTAACCACGCCATTGCAGCTTGCGCACGCCACTGCAACATTAGCCAATCAAGGAACAGCAATGAAGCCACATTTGGCCACAAAAATGCAAAACCCGCTGACTGGAAAAACCATTGTGATTCCCAATATCGTGCAAGATAAGATTTTTCTTAACCCGGAAAATTTAGAAATAGTTAAAAATGGCATGATTGCAGTGACTCAGCCAGGAGGTACCGCCGCAAGTGTAGGCGCTAATGCGCCCTATTCAATAGCTGCAAAAACAGGCACCGCACAAGTGATTGGCATCAAGCAAAATGAAAAATATAATGAAAAAGGCATCAATGAACGACACCGCGACCACGCTTTATTTGTCGCTTATGCCCCCGCTGAAGATCCAAAAATTGCACTCGCTGTCATTGTGGAAAATGGCGGGCACGGCGGCTCCGCCGCTGGCCCAATTGCTAGAAAAGTGATGGACTATTATTTACTCAACAAATTACCGATTGCCGAACCTGTTAAAGAGAACTTAACCAACCCTTCTGAAAACCCTGTTGCTCCCGAACCGACTCCTGAAGAAGAGTTACATGATTAGTAAGCTATTCGATATTGTTGGTAAACACATCGATGCCTTTTTAATGGCATGTTTATTTTTTACTGTATTGCTCGGTTTGTTTGTGCTTTATAGTGCTTCTGGCCAAAATATTGCACGGGTGTATGGGCAAGGGTTAAACATTATCGTGGCACTCAGTTTTATGTGGATTGCTGCCAATATATCCCCTAACCAGCTAATACGCATTGCATTGCCGCTTTATTTACTTGGCGTTGTGCTGCTGATCGGCGTTGAGTTGTTCGGGCACATCAGCCACGGTGCGCAGCGTTGGCTTGATATAGGTCCAATTCACATTCAACCTTCTGAAATTATGCGTATTGCCTTACCGATGATGCTAGCCATGTATTTTTCCAAACGTGAAGGTAAACCTAAAGTCAGTGATTTTGTAGTTGGAGCACTTTTTCTATTCGTGCCAGTGTTATTGATTATGAAACAACCCGACTTAGGGACAGCACTATTAATCGCTGCGTCTGGTTTCTATATTCTCTTTTTGGCCGGTTTAAGTTGGAAGTTTTTATTAGGTGGTGCCACCTTACTAGGTGCACTGACTCCTGTATTTTGGTCGCTGCTGCATGACTACCAACGCAGACGTATCGAAATTTTATTCGACCCGACCCAAGACCCACTTGGCGCGGGCTACCACACCATACAGGCAATTATCGCACTTGGTTCTGGTGGTGGTGCAGGCAAAGGTTGGTTAAATGGCACACAAACGCAATTAGAGTTTTTACCTGAACGTACGACTGATTTTATTTTTGCTGTGTTTGGTGAAGAGTTTGGCTTATTGGGCAACATGTTGTTATTATTATTGTTTAGCTTAATCATCTTGCGTGGTTTATATATTGCATCGCAGGCGAAAAGTACGTTTTCCAGGCTATTAGCGGGTAGCATCACGCTTACTTTTTTTACCTACGCCTTTGTCAACATGGGAATGGTCAGCGGCATTTTACCGGTTGTAGGCGTTCCATTACCGCTCATTAGCTACGGTGGCACTTCGATGGTGACGCTATGCCTAAGTTTTGGTATATTAATGAGCATTCATACACATAAAAATTTGGTGGCCACATAATGACAATTCAGCAAACGATGAAACTTAACACGATGAAACTTAAAAAAAACAAACTCCAACAATGCGCTGTCATATTCAGCATATTATTACTTTCGGCTTGCGGAACCACGGCCACTAAACCGTCAGTTAAAGAACCCGTAGCGCCCACTACTACAACGCCTGACACTACAGCAAAGCCAGGAGTAGGCGGTTATTATTTGGATGACGGCCCTGGCGAAGGTGCGCCAGCCGATATTGATAGCATTCCAGACGCCCAAATTACCAACGAACCACCCATGGAGCGCTCCAATAAAGCTTATTCTGCTTTGGGAAAACAATACTCGCCCATGACCAGCTATAAACCTTATAAAAAACAAGGTATCGCTTCATGGTACGGTAAACGCTATCACGGAAAACAAACCTCATCAGGTGAAGTCTACGATATGTATGGCATGACCGCAGCTCACACTACACTGCCGCTGCCTAGTTATGCCAAGGTCACCAACCCAGCCAATGGACGTTCAGTGATTGTACGCATCAACGACAGAGGCCCATTCAAAAATGATCGGCTCGTTGATTTATCTTATGCTGCAGCCTATAAATTAAGATTGATTGATCAAGGAAGTGGCTTGGTAGAACTAGAATTAATAGACAGCAGCAGTAAAGAGGCCGTGCTTGCTGCCACGCGCAAAGCACCCCCTCAAATTGAAACTGCAAGTGTTGCCATGCCTACCAAACCTTCAACGACTCCTCCTGCAGCAGCGCCGCAAGCAATCACAACTCCAGTTGAAATAGAACCAGCAGTCACGACCACCACACCTGAACTAAAAGCAGTGCCACCTCCTGTTAAAACGGTTGCTGTCACTCCACCAGCAAAAATCTCAACCCCACCTGCAATCAATAAACCAGAAACCAGTGCGACAAGCTTCGCCAAACCTGGGTATTACGTGCAAGCAGGCGCTTTTGGCAGTGAAGCAAATGGGCTAGCGATGCAGAAAAAAATCCAAAGATTACCGTTAGCCGAAAATGTAAGCGTGACTAATGTGTATAATAATGGCCTTTATCAGGTAAAGCTCGGTCCTTATGCAAGCAAAAAAGAGGCTGATGCTTCAGCAGGCAATCTGCGTAAGCAACTCAATATTGTGCCTATCGTTAAAAAACAATAATTCAAACTAATCACCCAACTTAAATACAAACAATGAAATCATACTCGTTAATTAAAACCGTTTTAACCTTCACAATGGCTAGTGTCACTTTAGCTCCTTTCGCCCATGCTGGAGATGCGCAAATCGCACCTCCGCCCAACTTGGCTGTTAAAGCGTATCTGCTGAAAGATCTCAATAGCGGTTATGTCATCGCTGAGCAAAAAAGTGATATGCGGATTGAACCAGCATCGCTCACGAAAATCATGACCGCTTATTTGAGCTTCAAAGCCCTTAAAAATGGGCATCTGCAACTCACAAAAACGTTGCCTGTCAGTGAGCTTGCCCGTAAAGTTGAAGGCTCCAGAATGTTTATTGATCCAAAAACTCCCGTCACTGTCGATGAGCTTCTGCATGGAATGATTATTCAATCAGGCAATGATGCTTCAATTGCGCTGGCAGAAGGCATTGCCAGTACTGAAGTGCAGTTCGCAGAAATGATGAACAAAGAAGCACAGCGCCTCGGCATGAAAAATACGCATTATATGAATGCCACTGGCCTGCCAGACCCGCAACATTACACCACAGCTAACGATTTATCGATTCTTGCAGCCGCTTTAATCAGCGATTACCCTGACCAATATAAGCGCTTATATTCGGTAAAAGAATATACCTATAATAAGATTACGCAACCAAACCGCAATCGTCTGCTATGGCTAGACCCTAATGTTGATGGCATGAAAACGGGACACACAGAATCTGCTGGTTATTGTTTAATTGCCTCGGCAAAACGCGATGGCATACGCCGTCTTTCCGTCGTATTGGGTGCGGCTACTGATGCAGCACGCGCTTCTGAAAGCCAAAAATTGCTGAATTATGGTTTTCAATTTTATGACACGACCTTGGTCTACAAGCAAGGCCAAGCGATAAACCAGCTCAAAGTATGGAAAGGCAACGAAGATCAAGTCACCTCTACTGTCACTCAAGATTTTCAGATTACCTTACCAAAAGGGGAATATACGAATGTAAAAGCCGTAGTGTCGAGTACACAACCTTTAATTGCTCCGATTAAAAAAGGGCAGGTGATTGGCAATGTGCAGTTTACCTTAAATGGCAAAACCATTGATGAGCGCGCTTTGGTGGCGTCTAAATCTATTGATACCGCAGGTATCTTTGGTCGTGCCTGGGATTCAATGAAACTGTTACTACAATAGGATTAGCAATAAGCATGGCTGAAATTGAACCCCATACTGCGCAACCTTTAATTGATTTTCCCTGTGATTTTCCAATTAAAGTGATGGGTGAAACCCAAGATAACTTTGCCCAGACAATCATTGAGCTGATTCAAACAAAACAGCCCACATTCAATGCCAGTAAAATTGAAATGCGCGCGAGTTCTGGCGGTAAATATATTAGCCTGACTTGCACAGTCTACGTCAATTCTCAAGTAGAGCTGGATGATATTTACCGTATTATCAGCACGCACCCGCTTGTTAAATTCTCCCTTTAAAAGCTATGTATCCGCCTATCGCCATTAGGCACTTAGGTGTTACCGATTTTGAAACCACTTGGCATGCCATGCAACAATTTACCGCCGAGCGCACTGCCAGCACCCCTGACGAGCTATGGCTCACTGAGCATCAGCCTGTCTATACACTTGGGCTGAATCGCAAAAATGTACGCCTTCCCAACACCCCAGAGATTCCCTTAGTGATGACAGACCGTGGAGGAAAAATTACCTATCACGGGCTTGGACAATTGATTCTATATGTGTTGTTAGATTTAAAGCGTCACCAGCTCAATGTGCGTTCGCTAGTGAGTTTGTTAGAAAATACTGTCATCGAATTACTCGCACAATATGGCGTAGATGCCATCGCAAAATCCGATGCTCCCGGTGTTTATGTAAAAGAAGCAAAAATTGCCTCGCTCGGCTTACGCATTAAAAATAATTGCTGTTATCATGGCTTAAGTCTGAACATCAACATGAATTTAGCACCGTTTGATCTCATCGACCCATGTGGTTATGCTGGCTTGAAAGTGACGCAGACTCAAGAATTAGGGTTCGATATTGATATGAAAAACGCAGGCGATTTTTTGATTAAATCACTCACTCATCAGCTCAACATTCAAACCACTGCCCTGAGAGCCTTGTAAATAAAGGCTCACAAGGCAGTGGTTTTTGCTCGAGCATGTTAGTAATGTTTTTAGTATTAAAGTGTTCTGTTTTAATTCATGATGAGCAGGTTTTTTAGGGCTACTTTTGCACAAAATAGCAAACCATTTTATACAGACAAACAATGGACGTATACATGACTGAAACAAATACTTCAAATCGTAAAATAGCGGGGGTTAAAGAGACTGATGCCGCAAAAACTTCGCGGATTCCGATTAAAATAATCCCACAGCCGATACAACGTAAACCTGAATGGATACGCATGAAAGTACCTGATTCCGGCCGCTATCAAGAGATAAAAAAAATACTGCGCGAGAATAATCTGCATACGGTTTGTGAAGAGGCAAGCTGCCCCAACATTGGCGAATGCTTTAGCGGCGGTACAGCCACCTTTATGATTTTGGGTGACATTTGTACGCGTCGCTGCCCGTTTTGCGACGTGGCCCATGGCAAACCCCTACCGCCCGATGTGAACGAGCCTGAAAACTTAGCGCGCACCATCGCACAAATGCAACTTAAATATGTAGTGATTACTTCGGTTGACCGAGATGATTTAAAAGATGGTGGCGCGCAACATTTCGTAGATTGCATTCAAGCCGTGCGCAAACATTCGCCGAATATCAAGATTGAAATTCTCGTACCAGATTTTCGTGGCCGTTTGGACGTCGCCATGCAGATTTTAAATAGCGCGCCACCCGATGTCATGAATCATAATCTTGAGACTGTGCCACGCCTTTACAAACAAGCAAGACCAGGTTCTGATTATCAAAATTCACTTAATTTATTAAAAACTTTTGGTGAAATGTACCCCGATATTCCAACAAAATCAGGCTTGATGTTAGGCTTAGGCGAAAGCGACGAAGAGATTATAGCCGTCATGCGAGATTTGCGCGTACATCAGGTAAGTATGCTCACGCTAGGCCAATACCTGCAACCCAGCATCCATCATCACCCAGTGATGCGTTATGTAGACCCTGCAATTTTTGAAGAGTTAAAACAAAAAGCTGAGGCGATGGGCTTTAATAATACCGCCAGTGGCCCCATGGTAAGAAGTAGTTATCACGCTGATGCTCAAGCGCAATTAATGGAATAGTCTCGCAAAGCGCATTGAGTAATATATTTTTCAGGCGAATAGCATTACCTAAAGGAAAGTCATGGTTCCACACTTAACAACCGCACTCAATGGCCCGCTTTTGTCACTCGAAAAGCGCATGTTAGAAGCGCAGCCAAAAATAGAACACTGGTTTCGTTCGCAATGGCTAGAATATGCCTCACCCTTTTATGCCAGTGTAGATTTGCGCAATTCCGGCTTTAAGCTTGCGCCAGTCGATACCAACCTGTTCCCAGGTGGTTTTAACAATCTCAACCCAGCATTTTTACCTTTAAGCGTTCAAGCCGCACAAATTGCCGTCGAAAAAGTCTGTCCTGAAGCACATCGCCTGCTGATTATTCCTGAAAACCACACACGCAATACTTATTATCTGCGCAATGTGGTTGAGTTAGTCAACATCATGAAAGCTGCTGGTTTGGATGTCCGTGTCGGCAGCATTTCACCTGAAATTACTGAACCTACCACGCTTATGGCGCACGATGGCCAGCCATTATTACTAGAACCTGTAGTGCGGGTAGGCAACCGAATTAAGCTGATTAACAAAACATTGGGTGATTTTGATAGCTGCGCGATTTTGCTGAATAATGACTTATCTGGCGGCATTCCAGAAATTCTTAAAAACTTAGAGCAAAATTTAATCCCACCTTTGCATGCAGGCTGGAGTACACGCAAAAAATCGCAACACTTTGCTGCGTATAACCGCGTAGTGGCAGATTTTTCCAAGCTTTTAGATATTGATGAATGGCTACTTAACCCCTATTTTGAAACCTGCGGCGAAATTGATTTTCAGGCTCGCACAGGCGAAGCCTGTTTAGCACTAAAAGTTGAACAACTATTAGATAAAATTAAAATAAAATACGCTGAATATGGCGTGACGCAAGAACCGTTCGTTATTGTCAAAGCCGATGCTGGCACCTATGGCATGGGCATTATGACGGTGAAATCTCCCGATGACGTGCGCGATTTAAACCGCAAGGCACGTAATAAAATGTCAGTCATAAAAGAAGGCTTACAGGTTTCTGAAGTGATTATTCAAGAAGGTGTGTACACCTTTGAGAGTATCAACGATGGTGTAGCTGAGCCCGTAGTGTATATGATGGATCACTTTGTGATTGGCGGGTTTTATCGCGTACATACTGAACGCGGCGTGGATGAAAACCTCAATGCACCTGGCTCTCATTTTGTGCCGCTGGCGTTTGAAAAACCCTGTACGCTGCCAGATTGCGCTGATGCGCCAGATGCTGCGCCTAACCGCTTTTATGCGTATGGCGTAGTGGCACGTTTGGCTTTATTGGCCGCAGCTATTGAACTACAAGAACAAGACCCCTTGAATAACTGATAGCCTTTACCTGTTATTACGGAATTATCTGCCTCCTACATTAGGCGAACAGCCACTTAAAAGTTAAAATGCCGTAATGAAGCTATTGTTTATTTTAGATTCGCTGAGTAGCCTGAAAGCCTACAAAGATACCAGCATTGCGATTATGCGCGAAGCAGCTAGTCGAGGCGATACGCTATTTATATGCGAACAACACGATTTATTTTTGCGTGGCAGTGTGGCAAAAATATATGCCGAAAAATTCACGTTTACTGAACAACATTTTTCAACAGAAGCGGCGCTTGAGTACACACCAGCTGATTTTGACGCCATCATCATGCGTAAAGATCCGCCTTTCGATAATGAATACCTCTACAGCACTTATTTACTCGAAATTGCTGCACAACAAGGCGCGCGCGTTTACAACAATCCTAGCGCCATTCGTAGCTGGAATGAAAAATTATCGGTCACACGCTTTCCACAGTTCGTACCTGAATTTTTAGTCACGGCGAATAACGATTTAATCCGCGAATTTTTAAATACTCAAAAAGATATAGTCGTAAAACCGCTAGATGGTATGGGCGGCAGCAGCATTTTTCGGCTCACGTTAAGTGACCCCAACATTAGCGTGATATTAGAAACTATCACCATTTTTGGCACGCGTACCATTATGGCACAACGCTATTTGCCCGCTATTTTGCAAGGTGATAAACGGATTATTGTGATTGATGGCGAGCCATTGCCTTATGCGCTGGCACGTATTCCTAAGGCGGGCGAAACGCGGGGCAACTTGGCCGCTGGCGGTACTGGCATTGCACAATTATTAAGCACGCGCGATTTAGAGATTGCGGCCGTAGTCGGAAAAATCCTGAAACAAGAGGGTTTGTTTTTGGTGGGATTAGACGTGATTGGCGAGCATTTAACCGAAATTAATGTCACCAGCCCCACAGGCATGGTGGAAATTGCCAATCAAACGGACTGCAACCCTGCACAAATATTTTTGAATGTTTTAGAGCGGCATGCCGCTGCATAAATGCGAAAAACACTACTTTATTTAACGATAATTGCAGCAATTTTATTTGGCGCTTATCAATTCAATGCCAAAGAACCACTTTACCACAGCCAAAGTTATGTGTTTGGCACTTTAGTGGATATTAACATCTATGGCGAAACCGATGATCGCGCACGAGAACTTGCCAACCATGTGCAGCAAGAATTTCAAGAGTTACATAATCGACTACATGCTTGGAAACCAGTTTCAACAGGTAAATTAAGCGAGCTAGGTGAACTGAATAACGCCTTCGCTCAAGGAAGCAAGCCCATAGTCATTAGCCCAGATTTGGCCAATATGCTGGAAGATGCCACGGCATTATCGGTAAAATCCAACGGTTTGTTCAACCCTGCCATTGGCCATTTAATTGGCACGTGGGGCTTTCAGCAAGATGAATTTGGCGCAGTGAATATTGATGAAACTGTCATTAAAAACTTAATTCACGCGCAGCCGCGCATGACAGATATCGTACTCAAAGATAACGCTGCTTATAGCTCCAACCCTACTGTAAAGCTTGATTTGGGCGGCTATGCCAAAGGATACGCGCTCGATTTAGCCGCCAATTATTTGCGCAAAGAACTCGTGAAAAATGCCCTTATCAATATTGGTGGCAACATCATTGCGATTGGCCAACATGGCGACAAAGCTTGGCGCGTGGGCATTCAGCACCCACGCATGCCTACAGCCATTGCCACCCTTGATTTGCCGGATGGATGGGCAATTGGTACATCGGGTGATTATCAAAGATATTTCATGTTAAATGGGCAGCGCTACTGCCATATTATTGACCCGCGCACAGGCAACCCTGTACAACATACACAATCTGTTACCGTCCTTGTTCCACCGCAGGCGAATGCTGGTGTGCTTTCAGACGTCGCATCAAAGCCTATTTTTATTGAAACAGCAGAAAATAGAAGCAAAGCGGCGCAGGCTTTCGACATTGAAAACTTCATGGTGATTGATGCTCAATCCAATATTTTTGTCACCGCCCACATGGCTAAAAAGCTAAACTGGTTAACGCCAAATGTTAAATTTACTACGCTTCAATAAGTTACTTGCGCAGCTTCAACTTCTAGTAAAGCCGTTGTTAATTGGCGATTGGTTTGTAGTAATCGCTAGCATATTATGCGTGTTATATCTATTCCAAAGCCTATGGACAAATGAACATGCCGCTAAAGTACAAATTCGATTAGGCGAT
This sequence comes from Methylotenera sp., assembly GCA_049643685.1. Taxonomy (GTDB): domain Bacteria; phylum Pseudomonadota; class Gammaproteobacteria; order Burkholderiales; family Methylophilaceae; genus Methylotenera. The sequence goes on along the minus strand of JBARQL010000132.1, from coordinate 439 downwards.
ACAGTCTATGCTACCTACAGCTTAAATCAGCAACGTGAAATTCATGTGCATGGCAAGTTAGGCGATACAACAATCAGTATTGCACAAGGTCAAGCCAGATTTGCTAAATCGCCCTGCCATAATCAATACTGTGTGCATCAAGGCTGGTTAAAGCGCGCAGGGCAAGCAGCCATTTGTTTACCTAACCAAATTAGCCTAGAATTACTTGGTGACACTAAACCTTATGATTCATTAAACTACTAAATATCCCCATCAAATAAAACCAAAATTGAGCACAATTAAAATTGAACGCTAGGCAAATTCAAACCACCATTGAAGATCACCGCATCGCGAAGCTAGCGGCGTTTGCCATTGCGTTACATATGATTGAAGCTGTCATTCCATCGCCCTTGCCTGGCGTGAAACCTGGCATTGCCAACATCGTGACTTTATATGTACT
>JBARQL010000131.1:0-8097 GCA_049643685.1 Methylotenera sp. | reverse complement strand
ATACAGTAATGTATATTCCCAAATGCCCGGGTGGCGGAATTGGTAGACGCACGGGACTCAAAATCCCGCGCAGCAATGCGTGCCGGTTCGATTCCGGCCCCGGGCACCAAAAAATATCTTCATCAATCTAATAATCTCCATCAAGTTTCGTGATTAATCATTAATCTCGGTTGATTGTCATCTAAATCTTCAGTCTTGAAGCTTTAGATGAGTTTTGAATATTACTAGTATTTAAGTTGAAAATAGTCCGTTTTAAGCTCCGAGCAAAAAATTCTGCCCTGCAAGCCTTTATTTACAAGGCTTCCAGCCAGATGCCAATAAAGACGTCTTAATTTCGCTTGCCAAACCATTCAAGTGGTATTGTTTACTCCCTATAAAAACGCTTAAATTGTTACTGAAATGTAAGTTTTTGCTTGAGGCAAATTACAATTTGTACTATTCTTTTGATGTGCGTCAAAATGACGCATGTAAAGTTGTAATAAGAGATCTTTTTTAGGGGTTTTCTGCTTAGAGGTTTTCTACACAAGGATGATTGAATGGCAGTCTCCGATCTAGGCTATAAAATAATCGCTAGACCGAATAACTCGCTTTCACCTGGCGATGCGGTTAAGTTGCTAGTGGCGATGGCTACCGTTGCTTTTGTGATTGCTTTTGGTTTTGCACGGATTGGCGCTTGGCTGGTGTTGCCATTTGCGGGTTTGGAAATTTTGGCGTTTGCTTATGCTTTTTATACAGTCTATTTGCATTCGAATGATTTTGAAAGCATTACGATAGAAGCGGATCGTGTTGTAGTAGAGAAAAAGAATTATAAAGAGACTACAACAACCGTTTTTCAGAGGTATTGGGCGCAAATAACGGTCCGAGATGTTGGAAGTAAAAAAGGGGTGGTTGGGAAAAGTGGGCTTTTTATCAGCTCACATGGCAATGAAGTGGAGTTCGGTAGAAATTTTATCAATGATGAGCAGCGCGCTGAGTTGGCGAGTGAGCTCAAGAAAAAATTAAAAAATATTAATTAATATTAAGTCTCGGAGTAAGGTTTATGCAAGGTTTGAAAAAGATTGGTCTAGGAATTTCAGCACTATTGGTTTCACTAAGTGCCCGTGCTGATTACGCATGGAACTTTCCTGAGCCAGTAACCCCGATGGCCTTAGATACATTGCATGTACATAATAAATTCATGCTCATTTCTATGGCTATTTTCTTCGTAGTGCTTGCCATTATGATTTACTCTATTTTTGCACATCGAAAAAGTAAAAACTTTAAACCCGTGGCAGATAAAGTGCCGTCTACTGCGGTTGAAATTTTCTGGACGCTAATCCCGTTTATCATCTTGCTGTTGATTGACTTTGTGATTATGGGAATTCCTGCGTATCACAGTGTGGTGATGATGGAAGATACGCGTGACAAAGCTACCATGGTGGTTAAAGTGACTGGTTCGCAATGGCGCTGGCAATATGAATATATGGACGGTGATGCAAAAGGGATTAAATTCGTCAGTAATTTATCAACACCAAAAGAGCAGACAGATAAAGGCTTTGAGGGTAAGAGAGATGAACAATACTTGCTGGAAGTTGATAATCGCTTAGTGTTACCAGTAGGCGAAAAAGTGCGTATTTTAATGACGGCAACCGATGTGATGCATAATTGGTGGGTGCCACAATTTGGTTCTTCTCGCCTGGCTGTGCCTGGCTTTATACGTGAAACTTGGGTTCAGGTTGATAAGGCAGGTACTTACCGCGGTCAATGTAAAGAGTTGTGCGGTAAAGGTCACGGTTATATGCCTGTCGTGGTAGATGCAGTGCCTATGGATGAATATAAAGTTTGGGTGGCTGCCAAAAAAGAAGAGCTTGCAAAAGCAGATGCGGGTGCTGATAAAGAGTGGACAAAAGAAGAGCTGGTTGCAACAGGTAAAGGTGTTTACGAAAAAAACTGTGCTGTATGTCACCAAGTGAGTGGCGCTGGGTTACCGCCAGCTTTCCCAGCCTTAACAGGAAGTAAAGTTACATTAGGCCCGATTTTTGACGCAGAGGGCAAATATCTTAAAGACGGTCATCTAGATCGTGTGTTAAATGGTATACGTGTGATGCCAGGCTGGAAGGCTTTGTTAAATGATACAGAGATTGCAGCTGTAATCACTTATGAGCGAAATGCACTTGGAAATAGCGTGGGTGATGTTCTGCAGCCAGCACAAGTTAAAGCGGCGCGTCAGTAAGCATAATGGTAATTTACACAATAATTAATTAGTTAGTTTGAGTAATTAGGAGAAGACAATGAGTACCACAACCGTAGCGCATCACGAAGAGCATGCAGAGCATCCGACAGGAATTATGCGCTGGCTAACTACAACCAACCATAAAGACATCGGTACGATGTATCTGACGTTCGCGCTAATTATGTTTTTTGTTGGTGGTGCGATGATATTAGGTATTCGTGCTGAACTGTTTCAGCCAGGCCTGCAGCTTATTAATCCTGACTTTTTTAACCAGTTGATTGGTGTGCATGCGTTAATTATGATTTTTGCTGCATTGATGCCGGCGGCGACTGGCTTTGCTAACTGGATGATTCCATTGCAGATTGGTGCGCCAGATATGGCGTTGCCTCGCTTGAACAACTGGGGTTTTTGGTTGTTGCCTCCTTCAGCAATCCTTTTAACGTTACCGTTCACACTGGCGTTGTTTGGTATCGGTGATGGTGCGTTAGCTACTGGATGGACGTTTTATCCACCGCTCTCTATTCAAGGTGGCATTGGTGTTGACTTTGCAATTTTTGCAGTTCACTTACTCGGTGTTTCTTCAGTGTTAGGTTCAATTAACATTATTGTTACTTTGTTTAATATGCGCGCACCTGGTATGACATTAATGAAAATGCCATTATTTGCGTGGGGTTGGTTGATTACGGCGTTCCTGTTGGTTGCTACGATTCCTGTGTTAGCTGGTGCAGTGACGATGTTGCTAACAGACCGTCACTTTGGTACGCACTTCTTTGACGCGGCAGGTGGCGGTGACCCTGTCATGTTCCAGCATTTATTCTGGTTCTTTGGTCATCCAGAAGTGTATATTTTGTTGCTTCCAGTATGGGGTTTCATCCCACAAATTTTAGAAACATTCTCACGTAAACCAATGTATGGCTATAAAGCGCAAGTGTACTCATTCTGGGCTATTGGTGGTTTATCTGTAGTGGTTTGGGCGCATCACTTCTTTACTTCAGGGATGCCTGTACCTGCTTTGCTATATTTTATGTATAGCACCATGGCAATTTCACTGCCGCTTGCTGTGATGTTTTTCTGCTGGATAAAAACCATGTGGAAAGGCTCTATGAGCTTTGAAACACCAATGTTGTTTGCAGTAGGTTGGATTATCTTATTTGGTATTGGCGGTCTTACAGGCTTAGTGCTTGCAGACGTTGCAGCTGATGCGCAATATCACAACAGTTACTTTGTAGTTGCTCATTTCCACTATACGTTATTTGCTGGCGGTATCATGGGAATTATGGCGGGTACGTATTACTGGTTACCTAAAATGACTGGCCATATGTACAACGAGAAATTAGGTAAATTACACTTCTGGTTAACGGCTATTTCGTTTAACTTAACCTTTATTCCTCAGTTCTTCTTAGGTTTAGCTGGTATGCCCCGTCGAATTCCTGACTACGCCTTGCAGTTCGCTGAATTCAATATGATTTCATCGATTTCTGCATTCGTCCTTGGCTTATCACAATTATTATTTGTATACAATATTGTGACTTGTGCTAGAGGCGGTAAAAAAGCTACAGATCAAGTGTGGGAAGGCGCGCAGGGCCTAGAGTGGACACTGCCATCACCACCGCCGTATCACAGCTTTACAGAGCAGCCAACAGTTAAATAAAGTTGGTGAATATAGAGAAAGTACAAAATCCCAATTTAATAGTTAAAAATTAAATTGGGATTGTTTGGATGAACATGGACAATAAAGAAACGAACGCTAAAGTTAGCAGTAAAAGTATCGCTCTTATTTTAGGAGGCATTGCATTTGTTTGGTATGTAGTGTCAATATTTACAATATGGCATCAGTAAATGAACCGAAAGTTTTAACGGTAAAAGAGCAACTTGATTTAAAGAATAAAATACTAGTACGTAAGATTTTATGGATGCTACTGGGTTCCTTGTTGTTTGCTTTTGCTCTTGTACCAATATACGACGTGTTATGTGACTTAACAGGGTTAAATGGTAAGACTAGCAATACTGCTGCAGTGTTATCTAAGGCAAAAGTTGATAATACGCGGTGGGTAAATGTTCAATTTACCACGAATGTAATGCCAGGATTAGGTTGGAACTTCTATCCTAATCAAACAAGCATTAAGTTGCATCCTGGACAAATTGAAACTGTAGTTTTTATTGCAAAAAACACTACAAACGAAATTGTGGTAGGTAGGGCCGTGCCTAGTATTACGCCTGGTATTGCCGCTGCGAATTTGAAGAAAATTGAATGTTTTTGTTTCATAAACCAGTCACTTAAGCCTGGTGAAGAAAAGGAAATGCCGTTACGATTTTTTGTAAGCCCTGAGTTGCCGAAAGATGTTTCTGACATGACGTTGTCATACGCATTTTTCCCTTCAGTGGATGATACTCAGTAGAAATACCTATATTTGCAATTGATAGTGAGTGAATGACAGCTTGTTAGTCATTATAAATTTAATATAAAAAAAGCATGGGAGTTATTGCATGGCGACACATTCTAACAATCAATATTACGTACCGCACGGTAGTATTTATCCATCAATCATCTCGGTAGGGTTATTGTCACTAGCTTCAGGGTTTATTTTCAGCGTTGCAACTGATAAAAGTAAAGAGTTAGCTTATTTACAGACGCCAGGTAAATGGATGATGATTTTTGGCGCGCTTTTAATTTTATCCATGGTGTTTAAGTGGATGGGCTCAGTCATTACTGAAAGTCTTACTGGTAAGTATAAAAACTGGGAAGATAAGTCATTCCGTATTGGAATGATTGTGTTTATTTGCTCTGAGGTTGCATTTTTCGCTGCATTTTTCGGCGCTCTATTTTATATGAGGGTGCTTTCAGTGCCAGAATTGGGTGGCTACGATCTTGATATTACGCCGTATAAAGACTTTTTAGGAAGCTGGCCTTCAATTGGCCCTGGTGGCATTGTGCTGGGTACAGAATATGTGCCTAACCCAAAATTTATGGCGATGGGATGGAGTGGGTTACCTGCAATAAATACGGCATTGTTACTGACTTCAGGTGCAACTATTACTTGGGCACATTGGGCATTAATAAAAAACAATCGCCAACAATTAATTATTGGTATGGCGCTAACCGTTGCACTAGGTATTGCTTTCTTGATTTGTCAGGGCTTGGAGTATCACCATGCCTATACTGAAATGGGCTTAACACTAGGCAGTGGTGCGTATGGTGCAAGTTTCTTCATGCTGACTGGCTTCCATGGTTTTCATGTGTTTTTGGGCACATTGATGTTGATTGTGATTTTATTACGTTGTATGAAAGGTCATTTTACACCAGAGCATCACTTTGGTTTTGAAGGGGTTGCTTGGTATTGGCACTTTGTCGATGTTGTTTGGCTAGGCTTATTTATATTTGTTTATATACTTTAACGTAAACCAATAAAAAGGGCGATGCAGTTGCATCGCCCTTTTTATTTATTTCACTAAAAAATATAAGAAGAGAAAATGTTTAATGTTGTCCAATTAAACCAAAGTAATACCCCAGCATTAATAGTAAAAATAAAGTAATAGATAAGCCGATGCGAACGGTGAGCGCCCGTACAGTTCTATCGCCGCCCGTTTTGTCTTTCGCTAAAAAATATAATGCAGAAAATAAACTGCCAACGATGGCAATTAACGCCAATACAATAATAATTTTTACCCACATAACTTTTTGCCTAATTTTGAACTAGAGCAAGCATTATGAGACAAATTACCCTATCAGACAAATTTACTTGTGAACTCAAGTTCGATGTGAGCCAAAATTAGACGTGAATCAAATTCAATTTAAAATTTATCGTTATCTATTTAAGCCGTCGCTGATTGGCACGCTTGTTACGTTGATCTGTATTCCATTGTTCATTCATTTTGGCTTATGGCAATATCACAAGGCACAGCAAAAATTAACGATACAATCCGCCTATAATCAAGCCAAAGTGGGCGATGCGCTGGTTTTTCCTGTAAAGCTTGCCAGCAAAGATAACACTATTGTTGACGATTGGAAGTATAAAAAAGTGAGTGTCACAGGCACTTATGAAACAAAATATCAGTTTTTATTAGACAATCAAATTGAAGGGGATCGAGTTGGCTACCATGTCATTACACCCTTGAAAATTGAAGGTTCAATGCAGGATGATGGATTATCACTATACGTACTGATCAATCGTGGTTGGATTTTAGGTAAAGATACGCATACTGATTTGCCAGCATTTAGTACACCCACTGGCAAAATAACGCTGACCGGGCAAGTCTGGGTGCCGAGTAAGAAAATATTTACTTTAGAAGATAAAGCGACCTCAGCCAATGGACATGCGCCTTGGCAAGCCGTATGGCAGCATATGGATATGGCTAAATACAGGGCGACTGTGCCATTTTCCGTTTCTGCAGTGGCCATTAGATTGGACAGCACAAGTGAAGCAGGTGGTTTTGTACGTAACTGGCAAGTGCCTGCAGAGCGTATCGCCACCAATATAGGCTATGCATACCAGTGGTTTGGTTTTGCTTTAGCAGCGTTGCTTATATTCATTTACATGAGTTTTACGAAAATTAAGCCTGAAACAGATGTTGGCTAACGGTATTTTTGCCAAACAGTGAATGTGACCATTTATAATGGCGGCAATAAAAAATTTAAAAAAAGAGTAATCAATGCAAGCAGATAAGAAAATGACAGATCAAAAGACGACTAATTTAGAAACAGCAGATTTAGTAATGCAGCGCAATGGTCGCAGAGTATTTTTATTGATGCTGGTATTTTTCGTGGTGCCTATCGTTGTTGTTATCATGATGTACAAACTCAATTGGAAGCCACATGGCGAAAGCCTTGGTGAATTAGTTAGCCCGGCGCGGTTATTAGATTCTTCTAGTGAGCTCAAAAACAGCGAAGGGTTAACCTTGCCAGCAACATTCTGGAAAGAAAAATGGAGTGTAGTGTATGTAACGGGTGATTGCCAAAATGCCTGTTTAGACAAACTGCATGAGATGCGTCAATTACATGTATCACTGTATAAAGATATAACACGTACTCAACGCGTATTAGTGACGACTATGCAAGATGTAGCAAGCATTAAACGTGATTATCCAGATATGGTGGTGATCAACCAGCCTGTTGAGAATGTCACTAAATTTTCACAGCAATTTCAAGTGAAAAATGAAGATGTCATGACTAGTAACCGCCTGTATTTGGTCGATCCGCTCGGGCACTTGATGATGAGCTATCCGCAAACTACACCCCTGGCTGATGTGCGTAAAGATGTGTCACGCCTATTAAGATTTTCTTGGGCTGGTTAAAATGGTTTTAACTTCAGATAGCTATCAAGCCTTCAGAAAACTCGTGTTATTCGGCACTGCATTAGCCTTGTGTGTCGTGGTGCTAGGGGCTTATGTGCGCCTCACAGATGCGGGTTTAGGTTGCCCCGATTGGCCTGGTTGCTACGGCGCGTTGACTGTTCCGCAAAGCGAAGCGGCCATTGCTAGCGCACAAAGCGCATTTCCGCATAGTGCAGTAGTGATAGGTAAAGCATGGCGTGAAATGGCGCATCGTTACCTGGCGGGCACGCTGGGATTAATCGTGCTGGCTATTTTTATACTGGGTTGGAAAGCCAGAAAAGAAATCAAATGCTCACCGTGGACACCGAGTTTTTTAACGCTGCTTATCGCCTTTCAAGCCATGTTAGGCATGTGGACTGTGACCATGCTGTTAAAACCCGCTATAGTGAGCGCACACTTGCTTGGTGGCATGACTACCTTAGGCATATTGACTTGGCTTGCACACCGCCACTGGGGGCATAGCGCAGGCAATATTATTAAAGCTACTAATTTAAAACTGGCGATACGTTTTGCTTTACTGATCATTTTTATGCAAATCGCTTTAGGTGGCTGGA
>JBARQL010000130.1:0-2697 GCA_049643685.1 Methylotenera sp. | reverse complement strand
CGCCTCAGGATGAAATGTCAATGGGTGACGCACGTTTCCCACCTTTGCGGGTGAAACCAGGCACACACGCGGTAAATACATCGGTCACCGGCACCATCTCGACTTCAACCTGATACAACTCGCGGAGATAGTTCTGGGTGATCACCTCGCCCGGCAGTCCTTCCGCCAGGACGACGCCCCCACTGAGCAGAATCACCCGGTCAGAAATCAGCAAGGCATGTTCGGGAAAATGGCTGGACTTGAGAAAGCTGTAGCCCTCCCCCGCCAATTGGTGAATTCGTTCCAGCAAGCGGATTTGATTGCCATAATCCAGTCCGCTCACCGGTTCGTCCATAATAAAAACATCAGCGCCTTGGGCCAGCGCCCGGGCAATCAAGGTAAGCTGGCGTTCGCCACCGCTGATTTCGGTATAGACCCGGTTCTGCAAATGACCAATAGAGAGTTTCTCCAGCGCATCCTGCGCAATTTGCCGGTCGCTTCGGGAATACTGAGTGAAGAGCGATTGATGCGGCATCCGGCCCATCAACACCACTTCTATCACTGGGTACGGAAAGGCAATTTGATGGATCTGTGGAACATAAGCGATCCGTTTGGCAAGCCTCTTCGGTGGAATATCATGCAGGACTTCACCGTCCAGTAACGCTGTTCCAGAATGCGGACGGTGAAAGCCAAGCAGGATTTTTAACAGAGTGCTTTTGCCCGAACCATTAGGGCCAAGGAGGGAAACCACCTCGCCTTTACCTAGCGAGAGCGATACGTTATCCAGCACCTTACGACTGTCATAGGCAAAGGTAATATCTGTTGCGTCCAAAATGGTCATGACTGCCAACCCTTGGCGATATTACGCAATACAACAACAAACACGGCAACGCCCAATAATTCAGTAATAATGCCGATAGGGATTTCCACGCCAAACAAACTGCGGGAAATATCGTCCACCAGCAATAAAAATATCGCACCTATTAACGCGCTGGCGGGCAACAGATGCTCGTTGTTTGGACCGACCATCAAGCGAGCGACATGAGGAATAATCAATCCAATCCAGCCAATCATACCCGCAATGACGACCGTCAACGCGCTAATCAGCGTTGCCCAAAAGATAATGATCAGCCGCACTCGCCCTGCATTGATGCCTAATGCGCGAGCTTCTTCATCGCCCATGCTCAATACGTTCATGTGTTTACCCAGCAGGGTAAGCACAAGAATACCGGTCAGCATCGGCACGCTCAGCGCCATGAGTGTGCCAAAATCGGCATTGGCAAGACTGCCCATCAGCCAGTAAACAATTGCCGGAAGCTGATTAAACGGATCGGCCAGATACTTGACGATAGACAGCAGTGAAGTGAACAAGGCTCCGCTGATAACACCGGCCAGCACCATCATGACGATTGATTGATTACGATGAATGCGGGCAATCCCCATTGCAACTGCGGTTGCCAGCAGCCCAAATGCAAATGCGCTCAGTTGCACTAAAAACCAGTGCTTGGCGAATAACATCGCCAGTGCTGCGCCAAAAGACGCACCGGCCAGCACGCCCAATAGACCCGGTGACACCAATGGATTTCTAAAAACGGCTTGAAAGGCTGCGCCAGAAGCGGATAGCGCCGCGCCAATCAGAACTGCCGCCAGAATACGTGGCAAGCGAATTTCAATCAGCACATTGCCAAGCAGCGCATAACGCTCGCTTTCCAAAGCGCCTACGCCAAGCATGGTGGCAAAGTAGGAGCCAATCTCGCTCAGACTAATGGGGTAACGGCCAATTGTCATAGAAACCAGGATGGTCATCATCAGCACTAATGGAAGCCAGATTTTCCAGAGATTATCCTTCATTGATTGAGTATCGCCTGAAGAGCCTGCTCACTCAAATCAATGTTGAGAAATAACTTATAAAACTGTTGGGTTTCCTGATTGATATTGATGGAGTAAATTTTTGGATAAAGCAGATGGGTAAACCATTTTACCCCAATGGCGCGCATAAACGATGGCGGCCGGTCAAACCAGTTGAATGGGATACGCGGAATCAGATAAACACGATGATTTTTAACCGCTGCGATATTTTGCCAGCGTGGGTCAGTATAAACCTTTTCGTAAAAAGCTCTTTCTTGAACAACAATAACCTGTGGATTCCATGCAATCACCTGCTCCATACTGGTTGCCACCATACCAAACAAATCGGTCTGGGCGCATTGATAAACATTGCGCCCACCGGCCAGATTGATCACTTCAGCATGAAACGACTGATCGCAGTCGGTATTTAATCCTTCCACGCCTTGCGCATAATAAACCGTTAGTCGTTCGCTTTCCGGCAGATTTGCCAGCGCATTTTGCACCGACGTTAAAGTGTCGCGGATATAAGCGGCTAATTGCTGTGTGCGTTCTTGCCGCTGTAGCAGTTCACCTAAAAACGGTAGCGTTTCTAAATGATCGGTCAGCCTATCGATCTTTATGGAAACGGTAGGCATATTCACTTTATTGAGCGCTTCGATATGTTTCTCCAAATCAAAATAACCATTGGCCCACAATAACGTCATATCAGGTTTAACATTCAGCAGCATCTCGATATTGGGTGTTCTCCCCTGTCCATGCCAGCCGCCCAGCACCGGCAATTGATGCACTACCGGATTGAGATAAGGCTGATCTGTCTTGGTAAGCGGCAGATTGAGTCCTGCCAGCAAATTTGGATCAATGGCGTAGATC
>JBARQL010000129.1:0-93897 GCA_049643685.1 Methylotenera sp. | reverse complement strand
TATCAGCATGATACGGAAGTACTTAATTTCTTGAACTCGCTTGCCAGTCATAAAACCGTGATATTTCCAACCGTGCCCACTGCTGAGAACATGGCTGCCGAAGCATTTAGAATCCTTAAAAGTAAATATCAAGACACTTACAGCAACCATTTAAAACTTGAAAAAGTGCGGCTTTATGAAACGCCGAATAACTGGGCAGATGCGCTGGATTAACAGTAGGAGCGCAATTTATTGCGCTCTTACATAGCCTAACTTTAATAACAAAAAAACTCCGAGCCAAAAACAATTTCCTGCAAGCCTTATCAATAAAGGCTTGCAGGGCATCGAAATAAGATGGCGCTAAAATCGCACTTTAATTCACGAATATTTCATTGCGCCAACTGCATTTTATGGGTTAATTAAACAGATTTAGTTAAGCGAGTTCTTCACCGCGCTCCGCATAGTGCTTTTCAACCCAATGCCGATAATCTCCGCTGGTCACATTTTTCACCCATTCTTGGTTGTCTAAATACCAATTCACGGTTTTTTCAATGCCAGACTCAAACGTTTCTTGTGGTTTCCAGCCCAATTCGCGCGCAATTTTAGTTGCGTCGATGGCATAACGCTGGTCATGCCCTAAGCGATCTTCTACAAATGTGATTTGATCGGCGTATGGTTTGCCATCGGCACGCGGTGTTTTAGCATCCAGCATTCTGCATAAGGTTTTCACCACTTCGATGTTCGGTTTTTCATTCCAACCGCCCACGTTATACACTTCTCCGATTTTACCTGCTTCCAGCACGCGTCTAATCGCAGCACAGTGATCTTCTACATATAGCCAATCACGTATTTGTTGGCCGGTGCCATAAATCGGCAACGGTTTGCCAGCCAAAGCATTATGGATCACTAACGGAATCAGTTTTTCAGGAAAATGATGTGGCCCATAATTGTTTGAGCAATTTGTAGTAAGTACCGGTAAACCATAAGTGTGGTGGTAAGCACGCACCAAATGATCTGAAGCCGCTTTAGAGGCTGAATAGGGGCTGTTAGGTTCATATTTACGCGTTTCTACAAATGCTGGCTCGTCTTTAGTCAATGACCCATACACTTCATCGGTAGAAACGTGCAAAAAGCGGAATGCTTTTTTATCGATCTCTTTTAAGCCACCCCAATACGCGCGCACTGCTTCTAACAAATGAAATGTGCCGACCACATTGGTTTGAATGAAATCTTCTGGGCCGTGAATCGAACGGTCCACGTGACTTTCAGCTGCAAAATTTACCACTGCGCTCGGCTGATGTTCAGCTAATAATTGCGCCACCAATTTTTGGTCACCAATATCACCATGCACAAAAATATGGTGGGGGTTATGTTGAATTTCAACCAAGTTTTCTAAATTACCGGCATAAGTCAATTTATCCAAATTAATTACAGTGCCTAGCCCCTGCTTCACCCAAGCCAACACAAAATTAGCGCCAATAAAGCCTGCACCGCCTGTCACAATAATGGTTTGATTCATTCTATTTCTTTCGTTAAATTAACAGTTCTTAAAACTTTAGTTTTTAAATCTTACGCGTTAACGTCTTAATTTTTAAGACTTAGTCGTTGGTATTTCGAGTGTACTCCATAAACAATCGCCTGATTTTGCAAGTGCAGCTAAATAATCATCATGCGCAGAATTTTCAGCCTGATTTGCCCGCTTAATGATCAAAGGCGCCGCATTCAGCTGCATTGCACTAGTCTTAAAGTGTAGCGGCTTATTCAGCTCCATCATCAAGCTATCCTGGCCGCGCGTCATGGCCATGTAGACTTCTGCCAACAGCTCGGCATCTAATAAAGCACCGTGCAAGGTCCGTTTGGAGTTATCAATGCCGAAATGTTTACACAGCGCATCCAAGCTATTACGCTGTCCGGGACGCATTTCTTTGGCAATTTTAAGCGTATCGGTAATTTTTGCGGTAATCGATTCTACTGGTTTTTGGTCGATTAAGCCAAACTCACGATTCAAAAATCCCACATCAAACGGCGCGTTATGCATAATCAATTCAGCATCGGCAATAAAGGCAATCAATTCATTTGAAATATCTGCAAACCTTGGTTTATCTTGCAAAAATTCCAGCGAGATGCCATGCACTTCTTGCGCGCCTTGGTCAATGTCACGATCTGGGTTCAAATAATAATGAAAATGCTGCTTGGTTAAGCGTCGATTCACCACTTCCACCGCAGCCACTTCAATCACGCGATGGCCTTGCGCATGATATAAACCTGTGGTTTCAGTATCTAAAAATACTTGTCTCATATTGCGTTTGTACCTTGCAAAAACATTTCCTGTAACACCAAATCTACGCCTTTATTGGCTAGCATATCCGCACGTTCATTGCCCGCATTGCCTGCATGTCCTTTGACCCACACCCATTGCACGGTGTGCTGTTGCGCCAACACATCCAGCAAGCGCCACAAATCCTCATTCTTGACCGGCTTTTTATCAGCAGTGCGCCAGTTACGCGCTTTCCAGCCGATAATCCACTCAGAAATGCCTTTTTGCACGTATACGGAATCGGTAAACACTTTGGCATGACAAGTGCGATTAAGCGCTTCTAAAGCACGTATGACCGCCGTCAGTTCCATGCGATTATTCGTCGTTAATGATTCACCGCCAAACAACTCTTTTTCATTGCCATTATAGCTAATCCACGCACCCCAACCACCTGGACCCGGGTTGCCCTTACACGCGCCATCGGCATAGATTTCAACTTCAGTTTTATTGGCGACAGGCCGATTGCTCATATTGTTTTTATCATTTCAAAACACTCTATTGCAAATACACTTAACGCCATTATAGAACATTCAACTCACAGCGCGTAATAGCCCGAATAGCCATCTGTCAACATATTAACATTTAAAAAAGGTGTTTTTAAATGAACTTTGATGGTAACAAACTAAACTAACCGGGTGTAACCCAAGCAAATAAAATTTATAATCACGCGCTTACTGTAGAATCAAGGTGTCAACGACGTCCGGTTTGAATACGTTGATTCACTTGCACATTTGCGTTTCTTTATTTAAGAAAAGGATACAAAACATGAACAAGACCATTAGTATAACTCGCAATAAACACAGCAATAATACAAGAGCGGCCACAGTTTCTGGATTGATGCTGGTAGCGCTGCTGACTACCGCGTGTGGCACTGTCACTGGCGCCGCCGTTGGTGCTGGCGCTGGCGCGGCGGTTGGTGCCGGGACTGGACATGGTGCCAAAAAAGGCGCTTTGATCGGCACGGGCATTGGCGCAGCAGTTGGCGCAATTTATGACATCACGAAATAATGGAGGCGAACATGCATATATTTAAACGTTTAATCGCAATCACCGCTGTCGGCTCAGCACTGGTCACGGGTATCGCCTTCGCAGAAGATGCCGCAGTCAGTTGTGCAACGGCTGGCCAACCCGCACAATTAGAAGGAAAAGTGGTGAATGTCGATACCACGAATGAAAAAATCACGGTACGCGATACCAATGGTACGATTCATGAATTCCAGGCCTCAAAAGAAACTTTGGAGGAATACAAAGCTGGGGATACCATCAAAGCAAAACTCAGGTGTGAAAAGTAATCTGATTAAAATAAGTGATAATCTTTAAGGTTTAGAATGAAAAGCAGGGTCAGTGCAAACTGACCCTGCTTTATTTTGTGCGTCTAACCAATTAAATTGGTAATCTTACACAGAAAAATGCAAGGCATTGGCAGCAGATACATTCACTAAGTTTGACGTGCTTACAGCACATTTCAATACACTAAAAACTCCCGATAGAAAAACTCTGCCCTGTGAGGCTTATAAATAAAGGCCTCCAGAGCATCAAAATAAGATGGTCAAAATTTACCAAGATTAACCATCGTTTTTTTGCTTAAGTTTTGTTTCTGTAAAGTTGGGCTGTAAAGCACTGGATTGCGAGGTATTCGATTTCGGCTGTCTTGCAATTAAAGCTGACGATAAAGGATTCGCTTTCCAATTGGGCTTGATTGCCGTCATGCCCACCACGCGTTTTTTTGCAACAATAAAATAGATGCCGCCAAATCTTGGGCCGCAACGTTCACCCATTTTATCCAAAAAACTAAAGCGTCTGTGCCAGCTTGCTTGCTCAAACGGCGGGATATGGCAGCATTTCTGGATAGAAACCACTTCAAACCCAAGCAGTGCCAACCAGTCTTTTAGGCGTGACAAGCGAATAAAATCGCCATTCCACGGGTAGGTTTGATTGTTAGAGAACCACTGTTTGATGCGCGCTGCGGCACCCCAACTACTCATTGGGTTAAACCCTGAAATGAGCAAGTGCCCTTCTGGCATCATCACCCTTGCCGCTTCGCGCAGCGTTTGATGCGGACGTTCGCTAAACTCTAAACGGTGCGGTAAAAGCAGTAAATCTAAGCTCATGTCTGCAAATGGTAAAAAATCATCGCAACAGCTTAAATGATGTTTAAATGCAGTGCTTGCCACATCGGCAGACTGAAAGCGATTGGGAATACGCGAGTTACGCAATAAATCCATCTGCAAATCACCCATTTGTAAAGCATTAAAGCCGAACAAATCGAACACCGCTTGGTCGTACAGAGCCTGCTCTTTTTCTAACAGGTATTGACCCGACGTGGTATTAAACCAAACAGATTCTAAGTGAGAGGCTATTGACATTTAAGTCCATAGAACAAATGATAGTGGGCATGCAACATAATCTTCAAATTATACCTATTCCTGCGTTTGAGGATAATTATATCTGGCTAATCCACAATGGCAAGCAAGCGTTGGTGGTGGATCCTGGTGATGCAATGCCAGTGTTTGCTAGGTTAAAGCAATTCAACCTGACGTTGAGTACCATACTGATTACTCACCACCACCATGACCACATAGACGGTGTAGGTCAATTGCGAGCGGCGTTCCCTGAAGTGAAAATTTATGCGCCAAAATTAGAGCAATATAGATTTGTACATACCCCCGTCAGCGAACCTGACATAGTCACCATCAGTGCGCTTAATCTAAGCTTTAAAGTAATGGACGTGCCTGGACATACCTTTGGTCACATCGCCTATTATGCTGAACCAGCTGCTGGAAGTCATTGGCTCTTCTCTGGCGACGTATTATTTGGCGCGGGTTGCGGACGCGTACCTGAAGAGAATTACGCAATCGCCTACCAATCATTGCAAAAACTAGCAGCCCTGCCAACCTCAACACAAGTGTATTGCACGCATGAATATACCTTACAAAATATTCGATTTGCCTTAACGCTAGAGCCGAATAGCCCAGCGTTAATCATGCGATTCAATGAAACACGTCATTATCGAGATTCAAATGTACCCAGTTTGCCTACTACGATTGATATAGAGTTTGCAACGAATCCTTATTTACGTTGTGCTAGTGACGAAATTCGGTCTTCCTTAAAGATGAATGATGAAGATGATGCCGCAGTTTTTCGGGCAATAAGAATACTAAAAGATAATTATTAATCATATGGATATGATTAATAATTAAAGTCATTTATATTATATTTATCTTGACTGTAAAGTCAATTTTTAGTTACCATGCACGGTCATTTTATTAAGTTTGATACTAGTTTCAACTCAATCAGCATGACATAAGTAATATTACTAAACTCCATCTCAAGACCAGCATTTCAACACTATTTAGGCCATCATTGATTAATATTCCACTAAAACTAGCTCGCATCACTATCGTAACTTGCACCATACTACTGTGCAATTTAGGTCATGCGGAAGTGAATGCCATGGGCCAAGAGGTGGGCACCCAAACAGATAACGTCTTTAAACCAACACCCCAAGACATTTCCGAGCCAGATTTAACTCAAGAGAATCTTAATCAAGAAAATACGACTGAAGACAATATTAATCAGGACAATATCGGCAATACGCTAGATACCGCACCTATAAGTGACACCACAAACGAAACATCCAATGTCATTACAATCGAAAGTGATGATTTGTGGCAGCGCATCAAAAACGGCTATGCCATGCCAAACTCTAAGTCTAGTTTAGTTTCACGACATGAAGATTATTACACCTCGAATCCTGATTATGTCAGGCGCATGGTTGAGCGTAGTCAAAAATACTTGTTTCACATTGTTGAAGAAGTAGAAAAACGCGGCATGCCGACTGAAATCGCGTTATTACCGATGATAGAAAGCGCCTATAACCCACAAGCTTACTCTAGCGGTCGTGCGTCGGGTATTTGGCAGTTCATCCCTTCTACTGGAAAGCACTTTGGACTCAAGCAAAATTGGTGGGTCGATAATCGCCGCAATATCACCATCGCAACGGATGCAGCACTGGATTATTTACAAAAACTGCATGGCATGTTCGGCAGCTGGGATTTAGCGCTAGCCGCTTACAACGCTGGAGAAGGCACGGTTGGGCGTGCTATTGAGAGTAACCGCAAATTGGGTTTAGCCACCAATTATGAAAGCTTAAACTTGTCCGTAGAAACAAAAAACTACGTACCTAAATTACAGGCCATCAAAAACCTGATGACAAACCCAGGTAAATACGGCCTTAAAATTCAGACTATTGCCAATACAGCCTATTTCACAAAAGTGTCAGCGCCTGCACAAATCGATGCCCGCCTGGCTGCTAAATTGGCTGAAATCAGCGATGCGGAATTTTTAGCGTTAAATCCCAGTTACAATCGCCCTGTGATTGCGAGCAGTGGTGAAAAACATGAGCTATTACTGCCAATCGCCTCTGCACAAACTTTTAGAGACAACTTGGCGGCTTATAACAAACCCTTGGTGACTTGGCAAACCTATCAAGCCAAACGGGGCGAACGGATGGATACGATTGCCTCTAAATTTGGCATTCAAGTTGACCAGCTGCGTAATGCCAATAAATTACCCACCAAAGAAAAATTTGCAAAATCTTCTACTATTTTGGTACCCAATAGTAAGCAAGCAGACACAAATCCTGTGAAAACGACAGATTCAGCCACCTCATCTACAGATGAAACCATTCAAACTGACGTCGATGTGGCCACGCAACAAAACTCGGCCAATATTGACCTCGCCCATACTGAAAAACTAGCTATGACGGCTGCGGATGAAAATGCAGATAGTGATACAGAGAACAACAATAAAACAAAAAAAATTGAACCCGTCAAAGAAATCAACGTCACACACAAAGTTAAAAAAGGCGACACCTTGCAATCAATCGCTAAGCACTATGATATGAGTGTCAAACAGCTTTTGGCGGCCAATACGCTAAAAAGCACGCAAGTTAAAGTGGGCCAATCATTAAAAATAAAAGTAATCACTGCTGAAATATCCTCTGAAAAACCTGGCAATAGTCATGAAAACAAGTCTCAAGAAAAAAGCAAAAATAACAAGGCCACTAAAACAGCCGCTACAAAAAGTAAAACTAAAGTAAAATCTGCTACTCAGGTTAGCCAAAAGAAATTAAAGGGCGAGCCCAATCGTACGGCCAGTAAAAATAAACAAGAAAAAAAGAGCACGAGCAAAACGAAACCAAAAATATCCAAACAAAAGAAACATTCATAAAACAAAAAAATGTTCTCTGAACCAAACATATTGAGGCCTAATCAGTGTTTACACTTGAAAGTGATGCTGGTAATAGGTTATGCCTTGTTTTTAGGTGCCTGTGGCGAATCAAACTCTTCACTGTCTCAAACTGATTTCAGTAAAAAACTCCCTGTAGAGAGCGGCGGCACGCTCATTGATGCTATGACGGCCAACCCTAGCGGTTTGATCGCGATGACTGCGGGTGAATCAGCGGCTTCAGCGATTGCTGGCAACATTTTTAACAGCTTACTTAGGTATGATAAAAACCTAGAATTAACAGGTGAAGTAGCGCAGTCTTGGGAAGTCTCTAACGACAATAAAACATTCACCTTTCATCTAAAGCCTAATCTTAAATGGGCGGATAACACACCACTTACTAGCAATGATGTCTTATTTACTTGGCAAAAAGTCACTGATGACAACACACGCACGCCTTATGGTTCTGAATACAAGCTCGTGATTAAAGCTGAAACGCCCGATGCCCATACCTTTCGGGTGACTTATGCAGCACCATTTGCGCCAGCACTAGAAACATGGGCAAGTTTGCATATCTTACCTAAACACTTACTCAAAGACCAAGACATCAACACCACTGCTTTTGCGCGTAATCCTGTGGGCAGCAGTTACTACAAACTCGAAAAGTGGAAAAGTGGTCAATTCATCAAGCTCACGCGCAATGTCAATTCTACGCAAGGCCAAGCCAAAATAGACAATCTACTCTCACGCATTATCCCCGATAAAGCTGCACAATTTTTAGAGCTCAGTGCAGATAATATTGATATGATGGGGCTGAATCCGATTCAATATTCTAGAGTGCTACCCGCAAGGCCAGCGCTCAATGCAAACGTCGCGTTGTATAAGGAATTAGGCAATAGTTACACTTATCTAGGTTTCAATTTAAAACATAAACCTTTTGATGATGTTCGCGTGCGGCAAGCCATTAACTACGCCATCAACAAGCAAGAGATTATCGATGGCGTGTTGTTGGGCTTGGGTGAACCTGTCGCATCGCCCTATAAACCAGGTACACGCTGGAGCAACCCTGCACTTGCGCCCTACCCTTACGATCCCAATAAAGCCAAAACCTTATTGAAAGAAGCTGGCTTTGTTGATAGCAATAATGACGGCATTTTAGAGAAAGATGGCAAGCCATTTAGCTTTGAAATACTTGCCAATCAAAATAAAGAACGAGAAATGACGGCAGTATTGATACAACGTCGACTGAAAGAAGTCGGTGTTGATGTGCATATTCGTATATTGGAATGGGCGAGCTTTTTGGGCCGCTTTATTGAGCCCAGAGAATTTGATGCCGTTGTGCTAGGTTGGAGCTTAGGGTTGGATCCAGACCAGTACAACATCTGGCATTCAGGTCAGCAAGGTCCTAAGCAGTTTAACTTTGTTGGCTACGATAATCCGCAAGTGGATAAACTACTAGAAGCGGGCAGACTAGAGTTGGACCCC
This sequence comes from Methylotenera sp., assembly GCA_049643685.1. Taxonomy (GTDB): domain Bacteria; phylum Pseudomonadota; class Gammaproteobacteria; order Burkholderiales; family Methylophilaceae; genus Methylotenera. Next base: position 84,887 of record JBARQL010000129.1, on the reverse strand, counting down.
GATAAACGCCAAAAAATTTATCACGAATTTGCAAAAATATTGCTTGAAGATAGTCCAATCGTTTATTTATCCGCAGGTTATGGTTTAAATGCAATACACAAACGCGTGCAAGGCATTAGCAACCCTGCGCCTCCAGCTGGCATTGGTCATAATACCTACGAATGGTATATGCCCAAGGCTTATAGACGCAATGAAATAAGTGAACATTAAGCGCTATATAAAAACTTAAATCATGCTTAAATACCTATTAAAACGCGTGTTATGGATGATACCGATGCTCATCGGCATTAGTCTTATTTCCTTTTTTATCATGCACTTAGCGCCTGGTGATGTTACCACTACAGAAGCCAGCTTTAACCCCAAAGCCAGTGAAGAATCACGACAAAAGTTGCGAGAGCTGTATCACTTGGACAAACCCGTCATCGTGCAATATGGTTTATGGATGAAGCGTATGGCAACACTAGATTTTGGCACTTCATTTGCGTCACATCAACGTCCAGTATTTTGGCAAAGTAAAGATAAAGACGGTAATGTGACTTTGGGCATGATTCAAGAAGCGCTACCGATTACTTTACTCATCAACGTCTTAAGTCTTATTCTAATTATTGCGATTGCATTACCGCTAGGCGTCATTTCTGCACTCAAGCAAAATCAACTGGCAGATCGTGGTATTACCTTATTCGTATTTATCGGCTTTGCTATCCCCGGTTTTTGGCTTGCCCTGATGTTGATGTATTGGACGGGCGTACAGCACAGTTGGCTACCCATTTCAGGCTTAGAAAGCATGGGGCATGAAAACTTATCTTGGTTTACACAAACGTTAGACACGCTTAAACACTTGGTGCTTCCTGTATTCATTTCTGCTATTACTGGGCTGGCAGGCATCACTTTATTTGCCCGTAATGGCATGTTAGACGTACTCCACCAAGATTACATCACTACCGCATACTCAAAAGGGTTGAGTGAAAACCGTGTAGTGTATGGTCACGCATTACGGAATGCACTGTTGCCGCTCATTACCATTTTGGGGTTAAGTATTCCTGGTTTGATTGGTGGCTCAGTAATAGCTGAAAGCATTTTTGCGATTCCTGGCATGGGTAAATTATTTTTCGATGCTGTGCTAATGCGGGATTTTCCTGTGATTATGGGCATATTGACTATCGGCGCACTACTCACTTTGGTCAGCAATTTATTGGCAGATGTGGCCTACGCTTGGGCAGACCCTCGGGTACGGCGAGGAGTAGCGCAATGAGAAAAGTATCTTCTAATCCATTAGCGATGATAGGCTTTGCCATTATTGCCAGCATACTGCTAGTGGCTTTTTTAGCACCTTTGATTGCCCCTTACGACCCTGATGCGATTGATGTAAAGGCGATTCTATTGTCCCCTACTTCTAGCCATTTAATGGGCACAGATGGTCTAGGCCGCGATGTATTCTCACGCATGCTCTACGGCGCGCGCGTATCGCTCATGGTCGGCTTTGTCGCTGTTGGCATCGCCACTGCGATTGGCATTTTCCTAGGGGCTATTGCAGGCTTTTATCGCGGTTGGGTCGACACCTTTATTATGCGTTTAGTTGATGTGATGCTCTCTATCCCCACCTTTTTTCTAATTTTAGCCGTCATCGCCTTTTTGTCGCCCTCCATATGGAATATTATGATTGTGATTGGACTCACCTCTTGGATGGGCGTCACGCGTTTGGTGCGTGCAGAATTTTTAAGCTTGCGTAATCGTGAATTTATCTCTGCAGCCCAAGCCTTAGGCGCAAAAGATGCGCGGCTCATTTTTACACACTTACTACCTAATAGTCTAACGCCCATTATCGTTAGCTCCATTTTAGGCATTGCCAGCGCTGTACTGTTAGAATCTGGATTGAGCTTTTTAGGGATGGGCGTGCAAGCCCCACAGGCTTCGTGGGGCAATATTCTCACAGATGGCAAAGAATATATTCAGTTTGCATGGTGGTTATCACTCTTCCCCGGTCTTGCCATACTGATTACTGTGTTAGGGTATAATCTACTTGGTGACGGTTTGCGCGATGCGTATAACCCAAGAAGCAGTCAGCATTAAATAATTTAAATAGGGGCAAATATCATGGGATTTTTAGCAGGTAAAAAAATACTAATCGCGGGTTTATTAAGCAACCGTTCAATTGCCTACGGCATTGCCACGGCCATGAAGCGCGAAGGTGCAGAACTCGCTTTCACTTACCAAGTTGAAAAACACAAAGACCGCGTTGCAAAACTTGCCGCTGATTTTGACTCCACGCTGGTATTTCATTGCGACGTGGCTGAAGATAGCTTAATCGATGCCTTATTTGTCGATATTGCTAAACATTGGGATGGCATTGACTCTATTGTGCATTCCGTCGCCTTTGTGCCTAAAGACGCACTGGATGGCGACTTCGTAGAAAAAACCACACGTGAAAACTTCCGCATTGCGCATGACATCAGCTCATACAGTTTTATTGCAATGGCCAAAGCCGCATTGCCTTTAATGTTAGGTCGCAATGGTAGCTTATTAACGCTCAGCTATTTAGGTGCAGAACGCACTATGCCTAACTACAACGTCATGGGTCTAGCCAAAGCCAGCCTGGAAGCTAACGTGCGCTACATGGCGCAAAGCCTAGGCCCTAAAGGTATCCGCGTCAATGCAGTCTCTGCAGGGCCAATTAAGACTTTGGCAGCTTCTGGCATTGGCGACTTCGACAAAATGATTAACTTCAACGAAAGACACGCTGCGCTACGCCGCAATGTCACCATTGAAGAGGTAGGAAACGCCGCTGCATTTTTGTGTAGTGATTTAGCCTCAGGCATTACCGGGGAAATTACTTACGTGGATGGTGGGATGAATATCACTGCTGCGGGCGTGATTGATTAAATTATGATTAATATATGGGCGCATTTAGCACCCATATATTTACACTATAAGGTGTCAATCTACTGATTTCTCAGTTGATTCAGCGCTTGCTCCAACCGCTCTACGCCTATTACCTCTAAGCCCTCAATGCGTTGTTTAGGCGCATTGGCTTTTGGCACGATAGCTTTCGTAAACCCAAGCTTTGCAGCCTCCTTCAGACGCACTAATCCGCCTTGTACAGGACGTACCTCACCAGCCAATCCAACTTCACCAAACACAATAAGTTTATTATCTAATGGTTTGTTTTTTAAAGAAGATACGACTGAAAGTATCACTGCCAAATCAACCGCTGGTTCTGAAATTTTGACGCCACCCACTGCATTGATAAACACATCTTGGTCAAAACATGGGATGCCTGCGTGGCGATTTAATACCGCCAGCAGCATGGCTAAGCGGTTCTGTTCAAGGCCTGTCGCCAAGCGTTTTGCGTTAGGTGCATGGCTTTCATCTACTAAGGCTTGAATTTCAATTAAAAGCGGTCGGGTGCCTTCCATCGTTACAGTGATACAACTGCCAGGCACTTGGCTTTCATGATGCGAAAGGAATAACGCAGAAGGGTTTGCAACCTCGCGCAGACCATGCTCTGTCATCGCAAATACACCTAACTCATTCACCGCACCAAAACGATTTTTGAAAGCACGAATCAATCTAAAACTAGAATTTTGATCACCCTCAAAATACAGCACCGTATCGACAATATGCTCTAGCACACGAGGTCCTGCGAGTGAGCCCTCTTTAGTGACATGCCCCACCAAAATCACGGTAATGCCTAACTGCTTAGCCATGCGTGTCAGCTGCGCCGAGCATTCGCGTACTTGCGCCACCGAGCCAGGGGCAGATTGTAAAGCTTCAGAATAAACCGTTTGAATCGAATCAATCACCGCAATATTAGGTTTATACGTTTGTAGCGTGGCGATAATTTTCTCAAGATTGATTTCTGCCAATAGCTCGACTTCGCTGGCATCCAACCCCAAGCGCTTGGCGCGCATGGCGATTTGTTGGGGAGATTCTTCACCGCTTACGTAAATGGCCGGGCTCACTTTTCCTAAATGACACAAAACCTGTAGCAATAAGGTCGATTTACCAATACCTGGATCGCCACCAATCAACACCACACCGCCCTCGACCAAGCCACCGCCTAACACGCGATCAAACTCGCTGATGCCTGTCGGTTGACGCGCAATGTCAGCGGCTTTAATGCTGCTTATTTTTTGTAATGTGCTACTTTGAGTTAAGCCCTCAAATTTGTTGGCGTAGCGGTTGGTAGATGTGCTGCTTTCCTCGATGCTCTCCACCAAAGTATTCCAAGCCATGCAACTTGGGCATTGGCCTTGCCACTTTGGCTCGCTGGCACCACATTCTGTGCAGGTGTAAATGGTTTTAGCTTTTGCCATCAATCCACCACTTTAAACGGCACGCGTGGCGCTACAGCGCATAACAATTCATAACCTATCGTGCCGCACGCTTCTGCCACGGCATCTACTGGCACTTGTTTGCCCCAAAGTTCGACAGGGGCACCGACATTAGCTTCTGGAATATCGGTTAAATCTGCAAATAGCATATCCATTGAAACCCGACCTAGTGTTTGCGTGAGCCTGCCAGCCACGGCGATGGGCACACCTTGCAATTGTTGGCTGTTTGAGAATTGCCCTGCATGGCGTGGGTAGCCATCAGCATATCCACATGCCACTACCCCCACGCGGGTGATCTTAGTGGCGGTAAAACGGTTGCCATAACCTAGCGTATCGCCAGCTTGCAGGGTTTGTACGCTGATAATTTCACTGGTGAATTGCATCACTGGCATTAGGCTAAACTGCGTAGCTGGCTTACCAGTGGCGGGCGTTGCGCCGTAGAGCATAATGCCAGGCCGCACCCAATCAGCATGCGTTTGCGGCTGGCACAAAATGGCTGCAGAATTAGCAAGCGAAGTTGGGTAAGGCAGGTGTTGGGTGATTTGTTTAAAAATCGCGAGTGGCGCATCTACACCATGTGCTGCATCCGCTGTGGAAAAATGTGTCATCAAGGTAATGTGTGGCGTCAACTTACTAACATGCTCAAGCACCGTCAAGTAATCTTGTGGCTTAAAGCCTAAGCGATTCATACCCGTATTCATTTTGAGAAACACATTGAATGGCTTGCCAGGGCTTGCTTTTTCAAGCATCACCACTTGCTGACTACAATGCACGACCAGGCTTAATTGATAGGCTTTGACAATCGCCAACTCTTCCGGTTGAAACACGCCTTCGAGCAATAGTATTGGTTGCTCAAAGCCCATTTCACGTAAAATAATCGCTTCATTCAAGCCCAGCACTGCAAAGCCATCTGCCGCACTTAATGCATGCGCGATGCGTTCAATACCATGCCCATAACCATTGGCCTTCACCGCAGCCATCACTTTTGAATTGGGTGCGTGCTTTTTGACTACGGCCAGATTATGTCGTAACGCGCTTAGTGAAATAGTGGCTAAAATAGGGCGCATCGCAATCTACCAGTTAGTATTCATCCGCCATATGGCTACTGCCAGCAAAGTTCTCAAAACGTGTATGCGCGCCAATAAAGGTTAAACGTACGCGGCCGATGGGGCCGTTACGTTGCTTGCCAATAATAATCTCTGCCGTGCCCTTATCTGGACTATCGGGGTTATATACTTCATCCCGGTAGATAAATAAAATCACGTCGGCATCTTGTTCAATCGCGCCCGATTCGCGTAAGTCACTCATCACCGGGCGTTTGTCTGGACGTTGCTCTACCGAACGGTTGAGCTGTGAAAGTGCCACCACAGGCACATCCAGCTCTTTGGCTAAGGCTTTAAGCGAACGCGATATTTCAGAAATCTCAGTAGCACGGTTTTCGCCTTGCCGCCCTGCGGGTGCTGACATCAATTGCAAGTAATCAACGACGATTAAGCCTAATTTACCTGTTTGACGATGCAATCTGCGCGCTCTCGCCCGCACGTCAAAGCTGCTTAGCCCTGCGCCCTCATCAATAAAAATCGGCGCTTCGTTAAGCTTGCCCAACGCGGTGGTGAGCTTTTCCCAGTCTTCGTCTTCCAACCTGCCCGTGCGCATGCGGTGCTGGTCTAACCGCCCGACTGAGCCTATCATCCGCATCGCAAGCTGAGTGGAGGCCATCTCCATTGAGAATACAGCCACGGGCAACCCGGTATCCAGCGCCACATTTTCCGCAATATTGAGTGAAAACGCTGTTTTACCCATCGATGGCCGCCCTGCTACGATAATTAAATCACCGCCCTGAAAGCCCGATGTCATCGAATCTAAATCCGCAAACCCCGTGGGAATGCCCGTCACGTCACTCGGATTATCGCGTGAAAAAAGCTGGTCAATGCGATCAGCCACTTGCGGTAGTAGTACTTTAATGTCTTGAAAACCTTCAGAGCTGCGTTTTCCACCTTCTGCAATCTGAAATATTTTCGCCTCAGCTTCATCCAACAATTGCTGCGCATCACGCCCATTCGGCGCATAAGCACTTTCTGCAATACTAGAACCGACCACTACCAATTGTCGCATCACTGCACGTTCATGCACAATCTCTGCATATCGACGTATGTTCGCCGCCGTTGGTGTATTTTGTGCTAACGCACCCAAATAGGCAATGCCACCAATTCCAGATAACTCTGCCGTACTTTCCAGCGATTCTGCGACTGTCACAATATCCGCAGGTCGATTATGCTCAATCAACTTAGCAATATGCTGAAAAATAGTTTTATGGTCATGCCGATAAAAGTCGGTAGCCCGTAAAATATCAGCGACTTTATCCAGCGCCTCGTTTTCAAGCAGCAAACCACCGATGACTGATTGCTCAGCTTCTACCGAATGTGGGGGGATTTTTAATGCATCTAATTGTTCGTCAGCCATGTTTGGGATTATACCCAAGTAAACGCATTCTTGGCTGCAAAAACCATACTGGTTAATCGTGGGTTGGTGCTGAGTGTAACGAAGCCCAACTATTAAAACAAATATGGTAAATGTTGGGCTTCGTTACACTCAGCACCAACCTACTTTCACGAACGGGAACTGCACATTGCAAATGTATTTTTTGATACCACTGTCATCTAAAAATCGCTGATAGTCTTCACTCTCAGTCGCTACAAGCGCCATTTTTCCATCCACATCGTAATGCACAACCCCAACCGTACTTTTTAGTTAGCCGTGAGGCGCGCATACAAGCATAAGGTTTACTAAAAAACGTATGCCAAAGCAATTGCCGTTGCGTTTTTAATGGTTCTTGGGCAACTTGCTTATGCAGCAGCTAATATACTTCAAACTGCAATTCATCCAAAACGTAGTAATAAGGCTTACTGCTTAATAACGCGGACTAAATCGTAGCAATAGACAATTTATCAGCTTTAGACTGAGGAGTAACCGCAGTTTTAAGTAGGCAATCTGGGGCTGTTTGAATAAACTGGCTTGTAGGATTCATCGGTAAATTACTCACGATTTACCCGAAAACAAAGTGTCACAACGCTTTTGCATTTCTTCAAAAGTCACTTCTTCAATCGGCGTGCTGATATGCCATTTATGCCCAAATGGGTCGTAAAATACACCTACGCGCAAGCCGTAAAACTCGTCTTTGACTGGCATCACTTGCTTTGCACCTGCATCTAGCGCACGCTGAAAAGTCGCGTCCACATCATCTACATACAAAGCAATGGTCACAGGGCTATCACCCAAAGTAGTTGGGCTTTTGTTGCACCAATCTAGTGACTCCTCTGCCAACATGATTTTGGAATCACCCATTTGCAGCTCGCAATGGGCAATGGTGCCATCTGGCCCCAACAGCCGCCCAACTTCTTTTGCGCCAAATACTTGGCGGTAAAACTCAATAGCCGCTTTCGCACCTTTAATGTTTAAATAAGGCGTCACTGTATGTTCGCCTTTTGGTATGGGGATAAATTTGCGCATTTTCATTCTCCTTAATCTGTTGATTAACTTACTCTTTCTTGCCCTTAAAAGTGGCATAAACCGCCATCGCGTGGCCATGCCCCAAATCAAAATCTTGCTTAAGCCAAGCCACAATTTCACCCGCTTTTACGCCTGATATAAGCAACCATTTTTGCTCTGCGAGCTGCTTAAACTCTTCTGGCGTTTTGCCCGTTTTTGCTTTGATGTTATCTAAATATGCTTGAAATGACATAAGACCTCCGTTTAAACCTATGCGATTTGTTTAATCCATTGTGTGATGATGGCAGTAAAAGCCTCTTTTTTGGTTTCAATATCTTTCATATCAGAAAATGTAGCGACGCATCTATCTTTACTTGCCCATTTTAATAAACCAGCGGGGTCGTTTATTTTCAACACATTCGCTTCAGTTTTTACTTTTGCCCCTGTATGTAATACAACTTGTATGGTTTCTGCAGGGCGTAATTTGAATGTGGCAAAGTCATCTTTAAAATAAAAACTAGGCGCATTCCACTTAATGCATTCTGTGATATTGGCATCTGCAGCCAAGATAATCGCCCGCACCGCTTCAATTTCTGCTTTCAGCGGATGCGCAAGATTCGCCATAAAATCATGAACGGTGATTGTTTTAGCCATCATGCAAACTTCTTATTGTTGCTAAGAATCGCTAAAATCAATACAACAATAATGTTTGCAATCATTTTAAGCATTTTAGCTCCAGTAATCGGCGACACATCGCCCATCTCGTGGCAAATCTTCAAAACTGTCCAACCCATCAAAATGGTCAATGTGTAAATTGGCCACAGGCTCAGGTTCTGATAATCGAAGATTCACCGCAATTCGCCGCTTTCCTTCTTGGTCTGTTTTTTGCGCTCGCCAATATGCCACGCAGCCACAGGTTGGGCAAAAATGGAATTCTAGTGCTTTGCCACGGGTGTAAATTGTGGTTGGTCCAGAGACTTTAATTCTCTCGTTTTCAAAATCGTAGATCCACAAAACGCCGTAGCGGCGGCATATTGTGCAGTTGCAAGCCGTAGCTGATTCAGGATCGCCATCAAATTGCCATTTAACTGAACCACAGTGACAAGAACCTTCAAGTTTTTCATTTTCCATGAATTTACCCTTTTAAAAAGTTAAGTATTTGTAGCTTGGGCTAAACTTTGAGCCAACCCCGAAAACCTCTGGCGGAGTAGTATGATTCTGCACCGTTGTGATACACAAAAACTTGGTCATAACGGCGGTCACAGAAGAGCGCGCCGCCCAGTGCTCTTACTTTTTCTGGCGTTTTCACCCAGCTCGAAGTTTTCCTATCGAATTCTCCTAACGCTTGTAATTCCCGATATTGTTGCTCTGTAAGTATCTCAAGGCCCAACGAGAATGCCATTTCTAAAGCGCTTCCGTTCGGTTTGTTTTCTTTGCGTGAGTCGAGGGCTTCGCGGTCATAACAAAGGCTACGGCGGCCTACGGGGCTTTCAGGTGAACAATCACAAAAGATAGACTCATTGGTTTTTTCATCATAACCAACAATATCTGGCTCCCCACCAGTACGTTCCATTTCGCACAGCACATGCATCTTTTCAGGACAAGCCTCCAATTTTGCTTGCACTGTATTCCAGTCTATTTCAGCATGGCGACGCATGTTTTTCGCGAACCGATCCTTAAGCGTTTTAATCAGATCAGCATGAAGTTCTGCTTCCACTTTAATCTCTCCTCTTTAATTAACGCTAAAAATCACTTTTCAGCACTTGCTTTCAGCGCTGCTAGCCCCTCTTCAAATTTTACGCCGACCATTTTATCCATACTAAACACCAAGCCCATTAACTTGGAAATGTAAGGGCTGGGGCCAAACATGGCGTGATTGACGGTTGTGCCCTCATTATTGGGCGTGAGTGTAAATTCCACCCTATTATGTGCCTCAAAAGGTGCGGTAAAATCTAACTTCATGGCGATTTTTGTGGGTGTTGATTCGGTAATTTCCATGCTACCAGAGCCAATGTCTTTGTTGCCTTGCCATGCGTATTTTGCGCCGACGCCGCTATCTGCGCCGCTGTAAGTGCGCTGCATGGTAGAGTCTATTTTCTCCCAAGCTGACCAAGTTTGCATGTTATGAAAGTCATTGATAAGCGGCGCTATTCTCTCAGGCGGCGCTTTAATGCTAACTGAGCGTTCAATACGAAAAGTGTCGGGTTTTGTGGCGGCGTAAATGAGAACTGCGGCGATGAGTACTACGAAGATAATTGCAATGATTTTAAACATTTTATTTCTCCTTAAGTTCACATGATTTATTGCTTAATATTAAGTTTTCACACTAACTTTGGCATCATTTAGTAAGCTTGATTCCAACTTATACTTCATTCTAATCGATGCCCTGCAAGCCGCATGGATGTTGGCTCGCAGAGCATGTCTTTTGAAGCGCTATTTGCTTTTAATTATGGCAACTAGCTGATCAAGGCAAGTTCCCCAGCCTTCGTAGAAACCCATTTTTTCATGTTTAACTCGCGCTTCAGTATTGGCGTGCTGCACCAGTGCGGTGTATTTTGTGCCTTTGGCGTGCGGTTCCAACAGAATGGTTGCAGTCATTAAAAATTCTGCGCATTCATGGTCTGGGCTGGCTTCTGGCTGCTTGGTTGGGCGAAAACCTGGTTCAAGCGCATTGGTCCAAGTGAGTTTTTCGTTTTTAATCACCTCCAAATAACAGCCATCATTGGGAAATTTCTGCCCTTCTGGCGATTGCATTACGGTAAAAAATCTTCCGCCTGCACGCAGGTCAATTTCACATTGGATGGTTTTCCAAGGCAGCGGGCAAAACCACGACATCAGTTTTTCAGGTGTTGTCCAAGCCTCCCAAACTAGCTCGCACGGCACATCGACAATGCGTTCAAGCATCAGGTCAAGTTCTGGGTTAAATTTGTGGTTCATGCTAGCTTCTCCTTGATGTAAGCTTCGAGTTTTGCTAGGTGCTGTTTGCCGCCCTCGATGGCGCCATACTTCTCGACCACCTCGTCGCGGGATTCTTTGCTGGGGAAAAGGTGGCGTAGCGTGACCAAGGTGCCGCCACCTGTTTCTTTCAGAGTGACGCTGACTTCGAACCACACTCGCTCGCCATCACCATGGTCGGAAACTAATTTAGATGGACGCGTGACTTCCTTGTACACCATGTGGTTGGGGTAGCACGTGCCGTCTGGGCCAACCATCATGTACTTCCACTCGCCGCCAACGCGCAAATCCATTTTCTCAATCGTAGTAGTAAAGTCATTCGGCCCCCACCAGTTTACGATGTGTTTGGGGTTTGTCCATGCTTCCCACACGAGCTCTCGCGGTGCGTCTAAAACGCGTGAGATGACGATTTCACGGTCTGCAATATTATCCATTTCCATTTCATTTACTCCTGCTGTTGAAGGGTTTTAAGATAGCTATCAAGTTGGTCAAATCGTTGCTCCCAAAACTGGCGATATTTTTCCAAATAATTCACAACTTCTTCTATTGGTGCAGTTTCCAGCTTGCATGGTCGCCATTGCGCTTGTTTGCTTTGCGAAATTAAACCTGCACGTTGTAACACTTTAAGGTGCTTGGTGACGGCGGGCAGGCTCATTGCAAAGGGCTCCGCGAGTTCGTTGACAGTAGTCTCACCCAAAGTAAGGCGCGCTAAAATTGCCCGCCTTGTTGGGTCGGCAAGCGCTGAAAATGTATTGCTGAGATTATCCATATTTCTTTATTAAACCTTTTGGTTAATTAAGGAAAATATTAGGCTGATGCTATTTTAGTGTCAAGAAAAATATTGAATAAAAATAGAATCAACTAAATGTAAAAGTTATGACAAATTGGCGAAATTTAGCATCATCTTATTCCGATGCTCTGGAAGCCGCCTGTTAGGCGGCTTCCAGAGGCAATAATTTTTCTCGCAGCACTTTGGTGGCACTTGATGGCATATTATAGGCAATAAAAAAGGCGACATAAAGTCGCCTTTTTTACATGCTTTTAAAAACTAAAACTTAAGCTTCGCCAACCACGGTTACGGTAATATCTACCACAACATCATGATGTAATGCCACAGTAACTGGATGGTCACCGATTGTTTTCAATGGGCCATTTGGCATACGCACATCGGCCTTCACCACTTCATGGCCTGCAGCTTTCAAGTTTTCTGCAATATCACCATTGGTCACAGAACCGAATAAACGGCCATCAACACCCGCTTTTTGCGCGATTGTGATGACAAAGCCAGCTAGTTTTTCACCGCGAGCTTGTGCGGCGACCAAAATTGCCGCTTGTTGTTTTTCTAACTCAGCACGGCGCGCTGCGATTTCAGCTTTGTTCGCTTCTGTTGCGCGTTTTGCTTTGCCCTGTGGAATTAAAAAGTTACGACCAAAGCCATCTTTCACTTTAACGATGTCGCCCAAATTGCCAAGATTACCTACTTTTTCTAACAAAATAACTTGCATGGTAGCTCTCCTTAGCCTGGGTGTTTGTCGGTGTATGGAAGCAAAGCTAAGAAACGCGCAAGTTTAACTGCGGTCGTTAGTTGACGTTGATAACGTGCTTTTGTGCCCGTCATACGTGCTGGGATAATTTTTGCATTTTCTGAAATGAAATCTTTCAGTAATTCAACATCTTTGTAATCCACTTGTTTGATGCCTTCTGCTGAAAAACGGCAGTAACGGCGGCGTTTATACATATCTCTTGCCATTTGAATACTCCTATATGTTCTTTAATTTAAACAATCTCTATATGGTTAACATGCATCACCAGTTGGGTGCTTTTTAGGCTGCGTTTGGCTAAAAAACCAGTCGCTTGAAGATGTGTGCCTATTTTCAGGCCTTGAGGCATATATTTCTGAGCTAAATCACCCAAAATAACCGCACTCACTTCACATTCCACCTTACGCTTCATGCCCGCTTCTACCTGCTCAGAAACATGACGCAAAACAACACTTAACAACGGTATGCCAACTGGCGTGTAGCGAAGCGGCTCAATGTGCACAACTTCTGCTTGCAACACCAACTTGTTCATTGGGTTTTAATTAAACCCAATTGATTACCCTGCTGCAACCTCAGCAACTTCAGCCACAGGTGCAACTGGAGCTGTATCACGGCTTAACACTGATTTAGATTTTTCTTCTTTCATCATCGGTGAAGGCGCAGTAATAGCCGTTTTGGTAGACATCATTAAATGACGCAAAACTGCATCATTAAATTTGAAGCCATGCTCAAGCTCGGCTAATATTTCAAGGTTGCACTCAATGTTCATTAACACATAGTGTGCTTTGTGGATTTTTTGAATTGGATAAGCCAATTGACGACGACCCCAGTCTTCTAGGCGATGCACTGCACCACCGCTCGCTGTGATCAGCGTACGATAACGCTCAATCATCGCTGGGACTTGTTCGCTTTGGTCCGGATGGACGATAAACACTAGTTCATAATGTCTCATTAATACTCCTTATGGATTTAAGCCACCTGCAAAAGACTGAATAAAAACACATTCAATCTTTAAATAGTTTTGTTGCAGTGTGACAAGGTTAAATAACTACTTGCAAGATAACCGTATCTAGCAAGCGCGCGATTATAGGCATTTTCTCGCGGATAAGCAAGAAAACTTATCAAGGAAAGGGCTATTCTGGAGCAAAGCTACCCACAATCGACAGCTTAATTGTTGTTTTTTATTGATGTGTCGGTAAATCAAATGAATGTTTAGAAAGATAAATTTCTCGTAAAAAACAGCCTAAGCCGAAGATTAAGCTCAACATGGCCAAGATAAATAACTGAGAAACTAGCCATGATAAATCCCAACTAATCGCAGATCCTAAAAATAAGGAGCCAATCACAATCGCCACAAATAGCAGCGACAATGTGCAGAGTGTGATTGCCCTATGCACCCAATTGGCGCGACAAGACAATATATACAATTCGTGCTTAATGCCGCTGCAATTGGGACTATCTAATTCAAGTTGCTGTGACACGCATTTTTCATTAAGCACTCTAAATCGGTCTACCACGCGGCCCAAACGTCCCGTTAACACACTTAAAACCGCACCGATGCCAGTCAACAAAAATACAGGCGCGACCGCCAGTTGAATTACATGTGACACGTTAGTGACGCTTTCTATTGGAATTTGCATTTTATTCCTTTGTAATCAAAGTTCAATTGACTCATTATCATAGATAATACTAGGTTAAATCTGGCATCTGTGCACCAAATATCTTTAGCTTGAGTTTCTTCAATTGGTCTCTAAACTCGGCCGCTTTCTCAAACTCTAAATTTTTAGCCGCATCGTGCATGGCTTTTTCTAAGCGTTTCATTTCCTTGATAATTTGCTTTTCACTCAGGCTTTCATAGCCCGCCTGCTCTTGCAGGGCTTTGCGCTCACGCTGCGCTTCATCTTTATCGTACACACCATCGATAATATCTTTGATGCGCTTGCTGATGCCTTTTGGCACGATTCCATTGACTGTGTTAAACGCCATCTGAACACCGCGTCTACGTTCGGTTTCATCCATGGCTGCCTTCATGCTACGGGTGATTTTATTAGCGTAAAAAATCACTTTGCCGTTTAAATTACGGGCAGCGCGACCTGAAGTTTGAATTAAACTGCGCTCTGAGCGTAAAAATCCTTCTTTATCGGCATCTAGCACTGCTACTAACGAGACTTCAGGAATATCTAAGCCTTCACGCAGCAAGTTGATGCCAACCAGCACATCAAATTCGCCTAAACGTAAATCACGAATAATTTCCACACGCTCAACCGTATCAATATCACTATGCAAATAACGTGTTTTGACGCCATGCTCACTTAAATAATCTGTTAAATCTTCTGCCATACGCTTAGTGAGTGTGGTTGCCAATACGCGCTCACCAACTGCAACGCGCAATTTAATTTCCCCCAACAGATCATCCACTTGCGTGTCAGCTGGTTTCACCACGATTTCCGGGTCTATCAAGCCCGTGGGGCGAGCAATCATCTCGACCACTTGTTGTTGATGGTTTTTTTCATACTCCGCAGGCGTAGCAGAGATAAACACACACTGACGCATAATCCGTTCAAATTCTTCAAACTTCAGCGGGCGATTGTCCATGGCTGAGGGTAAGCGCCAACCGTAATCGACTAAATTAGTCTTACGCGAACGATCACCCAAAAACATACCGCCGATTTGCGGTACTGTCACATGACTTTCATCAATAATCATCAACGCATTGTTCGGCAAATAATCAATCAATGTCGGTGGAGGGTCGCCTGGATTGCGGCCAGATAAATGACGCGAATAGTTTTCAATGCCTTTACAAAAGCCAATTTCGTTGAGCATTTCAAGGTCAAAACGGGTACGTTGCTCAATACGTTGCGCTTCTACTAACTTATTTTCTTTAATGTAAAAATCGACACGATTACGCAATTCTTGCTTTATTTTTTCCATCGCTTTGATGGTAGTTTCACGTGGCGTGACGTAATGGCTGGAAGGATAAACCGTGTAGCGCGGAATTTTATTGAAAATCTGCCCGGTGAGTGGGTCAAATAAAGTGATGCCGTCAATTTCATCATCAAACATCGAGATGCGCACTGCGGTTTCATTATTTTCTGCAGGGAAGACATCAATCACATCACCACGTACACGAAACGTACCG
Organism: Methylotenera sp.; assembly: GCA_049643685.1. Taxonomy (GTDB): domain Bacteria; phylum Pseudomonadota; class Gammaproteobacteria; order Burkholderiales; family Methylophilaceae; genus Methylotenera. The sequence continues at coordinate 69,432 of JBARQL010000129.1, read as the reverse complement.
CGTGAAAAATCAAAATCGTTACGGTCGTATTGCATGCCAATGAGGCGCGTAATCATGTCACGTTGCGCGATTTTTTCGCCCTGCTGCACATGCAGCACCATGCCGTGATAATCCACTGGATCGCCAATCCCGTATATCGCTGAAACCGTCGCCACAATAATGCTATCTTCGCGCTCCAGCAAGGCCTTGGTGGCTGATAGCCGCATTTGTTCGATGTGTTCATTGATGCTGGAATCTTTTTCAATGAATAAATCGCGTGAAGGCACGTAGGCTTCTGGCTGATAATAATCGTAATAACTGACGAAGTACTCCACAGAGTTATTCGGAAAAAACTCGCGAAACTCGCTATAGAGCTGGGCGGCTAATGTTTTATTCGGCGCCATCACAATCGCTGGGCGACCCGTACGGGCAATCACGTTAGCTATCGTGAAAGTTTTACCAGAGCCTGTCACACCCAGCAAGGTTTGAAACTTCAGCCCATCATTGATGCCCTGCGTAAGCTTATCAATGGCCTGAGGTTGGTCCCCTGCTGGCTCAAATGGCTGATATAACTGATATTTACTATTGGGAAAGGTTAAAAACACGTGTATATGATTCCAATGAATAGCGATACATTTTAGCAGGCTTCATATCCTTGATGCTTCAAAAATTAGCTTTGCAAAATACTATTTTAAATAAAATACTTTGAACTGAATCCATTGAACTAAAGTTGAAGTATTCAAGTCCCTAGTATGGGATTTACAAACACTTACAATTTGGAGAGTTTCATGCGCACCTTAAACGTTGCCACTGTCACAGTCTCAGCGCTGTTTGCAGCTACCGTGAGTATTCAGCCAGCAGTAGCTTTTGATCAGGAAAAAATATTAGCTGCCACACATGCCGTTGTCATGGTGCGAGGCTATAACGAATCGGGCGGCTTAGCGTATGGGTCAGGCGTGGTAGTGGCTGACAACAAGGTAATGACCAACTGCCATATATTTCGCAGCACCAAGCAACCTTGGGTAGCGCGTGGTGAAGATACGTACAATATTGCCTCTGTGCAAGCAGATCGGTGGCATGACTTATGTTTATTAACTACGCAAGGACTGCCATTTAAACCTGCAGTTCTTGGCAAAAGTGGTAGCCTACAGCGCGGTCAAGATGTCTTATCAATCGGTCATTCCAACGGGGTGCCCGCACCATTAACGTCTGGAGGTGCGATTAAATCCACCTACCTGTTTGAGGGCGAAAAAGTCATCAGAAGCAGTGCACAATTTCGTATGGGCGCAAGCGGAAGTGGTATTTTTGATGCTGATGGCAAATTGATTGGCATTAACACCTTTAAAACACCTGGCAAACCAGCTTACTTCTACTCGCTGCCCATTGAATGGTTAGCGAATTTAGAAAAACTGCCTGTTGAAACGACATTTCCCATTACTGGAAAAGCTTTTTGGGAAGAAGACGATGATAAAAAACCTTTTTTTATGCAAATCGCGCTTCCAGAAATCAATCAAGATTGGCCAAAACTAGCGCAAGTAGCTCAAAAATGGATAGCCATTGACCCTAAAAACTCTGATGCTTGGTATGAATTAGGTGTTGCGAATGAAAATTTACATCAATTCGATGAAGCAAAAAGTGCTTATCAAAAATCGGTAGCGTTTGACGCAACCAATACCGATTCACTATTCAGGTTGGGTGTCATTGCACAATCTACGGGCGATAAAGTGGGCATGCATGAAGCTCACGTTGCGATTGCCAACCTAAACAAAGCCTTGGCAATAGAATATAGCCAGTTGTTGGGTTGTGAGGCGGAGTGCTAGGAGTTTTGTCTTACGCGCAGTATCGGTTATTGCAAAGTGGCAGTTTTTTAACATTTATATTTTTTATTTATACAGAGAAACACCCAAATCAGGAGATTAAAAATGAGCGCTAAAATGAAATTACTTACGTTATTAATGATGCTTTTTCCACTTGCTTGCAATGCTGCGAATGCCGAATATTTAAAAATATATTTAATGCAGCCCAAAAATATCCTGTTAGAAAAAATAGGTAACGTGGATGATATGGATAGGTACGTTAAAGAAGTCGAGGTAACTATTAACAAAAAGCTTGCTGAAATCACGACAACTGCTACCTCATGGGGATTTCTAGTGATTGCCGTACGTGATGATGGCAAAATTAAAGCCTGGTTAGATACTGATGATGCCGTGCCGCCTGCGATAATAAGCGCCATGGTGAGCGTCGCAGAAAACACGAAAGCTTTTGCAGTAAAAAATGGGGCTGCCGTGTTCGCGCTCGGCTTTGGCGTAGATGGTGCGGATCTACCCGTCAATAAAATGCCCTTTCCTAACGAATGGAAAAAAGTGGCAAGCTGTGACAATGAAGACTGCAAAGACAAAGATGCTGAAGCGATTGTACTAAAGTCTTGGAATTAAAAGCCTTGGCAATAAAACTGCTTGATGATGGCAACACAAAGCATTCCTAATCCACATTTTTATGCGTAAAATGACGGTTATCCAATCATTTGCAAGAAATTGTTTTAAGGAAGCATATTTTGTCATCACCAGCACATCAAGCAGCCGTTTTATCTAGGCGCGTTCAAGCCATTAAAGAATCCCCTACCCTTGCCATTACCGCAAAAGCAGGTAAATACAAGGCTGAAGGCCGCCCCATTATCGGTTTAGCGGCTGGCGAGCCAGATTTTGATACGCCGCAACACATTAAAGATGCCGCAAAGGCCGCCATTGATGCGGGCTTTACTAAATATACCCCTGTTGCAGGCATTCCGGGCCTTAAAAAAGCCATCGTCAATAAATTCAAAAATGAAAATGGCTTTGATTACACGGTCAATGAAGTCATTGTTGGCGTAGGCGGCAAACAAACCATTTTCAACTTGTGCCTTGCAGTGCTGAATAAGGGCGATGAAGTCATTATCCCCGCGCCTTATTGGGTGAGCTATGCTGATATTGCATTGGTGGCAGAAGCCACACCCGTGATTATTCAATGTGGCATTGAGCAAGGCTTTAAGCTTTTGCCAGCGCAACTTGAAGCCGCCATTACGCCAAAAACCAAAATCTTTATGATTAACTCACCCTCTAACCCGACAGGTGCAGTTTATACATTGGAAGAGCTTAAAGCCTTGGGCGAAGTATTACTCAAACACCCGCATGTGTTGGTCGCAACGGATGATATGTATGAACACGTGAATTTAACAGGCGATAAATTCTACAACATCCTGAATGCTACGCCAGCGCTTAAAGACCGCTGTATTGTGCTTAACGGCGTTTCTAAAGCCTACTCGATGACAGGCTGGCGCATCGGCTATGCCGCAGGCCCAGCTTACATCATTAAAGCCATGGAGATTTTACAAAGCCAATCCACCAGCAACGCCACTTCAATTTCGCAAGTGGCTGCGCAGGCCGCGCTAGAAGGCTCGCAAGACTGCATTAAACCAATGGTTGCAGCATTTAAAGAGCGTCACAAATATGTGGTAGATCGTTTTAACACCATGCCAGGCCTAAGCTGTTTGATGGCGGGCGGCGCATTTTATGCTTTTGCTGATGCCCGTAGCGCAATTGCCAGCTTGCATAAAGCGGGGAAAATTAACGCTGCAACTGATATGGCGCTCGCTGAATACTTACTAGAAAGCTTTGATGTGGCAGTTGTACCAGGCTCTGCCTTTGGTGCCGAAGGTTATTTTAGAATCTCTTTCGCTACCAGCATGGAAAATCTGCAAAACGCACTCAACCGTATTGAAAAAGCCTTAAGTTGAAAATATTTTAACGATTTATTCAATATAAACACGCATAGTCATTGACCAAAAGCTGCTAAATCATTAATATCACGCCTTCACCGATTCCTCGATAGCTCAGTCGGTAGAGCAACGGACTGTTAATCCGTGTGTCCCTGGTTCGAGCCCAGGTCGAGGAGCCAAGTACAATAAGGCCTGCAGAGATGCAGGCCTTTTCGTTTCAGTCCGCAAAAACTACCTCAGTCCGCAAAAATACCATTTTGAGGTAATTCTAAATATGGTTATTCAGGGCAAACGCACATCTTGCCCTTCAAACTCTCCACTTTATCAATCAGCGCGTTGTGCTTGATGGCGTTGCTGTTACAGGTTTCAAAGTTATCGGCGGCGTTGGTGAGGACTTCTTTAACGTCGGCGACAATGGCGTCATTTTCTGGGGTCGCTCTAGCAGGCTCGGTTCGATTGTTATCGGCACCGATGATTGAACGGTTCCACAAGCTGAGAGATTCAGCATCAAAGCAGATACGATCATCATTTTTAGCTGCAATTTCTTTGTAAATCGTTTTATAGACAATTTTTGCCTCGCTTTCTTGTTTCTGTTTTATTTGGATAATTTTTTCGGCTTGCGTATTGAGCGTTTGGCTGGTTTTTATCGCTTGGTTGATACTCTGCCCTTCGCTGGCTTGAAACTTCCAGCCGTGGACTTGCCAGCCTGTCGCCGTGCCAGCCACAAATACTAGCGCAATGATGATGAGTTTGATTTGCCAGCCCAAACCGCCTAGCCAGTTGAGTGGGTTAAATATCATGCAAATAGCCTTTCTTGTGCTGCGGCTTGAGCAATTCTTTTGACGCTGGCTTCGTAGTAGTCTTTATCTAACTCGCAAGCTGTAAGCTCAAAGCCTAAGTTATTACACGCAATTGCGCAGCTTCCGCTGCCTAGATGCGTGTCTAGGATTTTGTCGCCTGATTTGGCGTAGTTGGTTAATAGCCATTCATACAGTTTGACTGGTTTTTGTGTTGGGTGTATTCCATCACGTCTAGCACTAGATAAACGGATTCTTTTAGTTACTGTATCAAAGCTTGTATAAGCTAATTCACATGATGCAAAACTCACCTCTTCACTAAACAACTTATCCCATACTATCCAGCATGCTGAAGGCATACCAATACGGTCAATAAAATGGTTTGCCCCCCAAATAACCTGATTCTTTGATACGCGTTTAAGCTCATTAAAATATTCAACTGGTGGAGGCTCGCTATCCCATACTGCAGGCTTAAAATCACTGGCTTTATTGCCTGAACGCCTACCAATTGAGTGATTAACATTAATCCCATAAGGCGGGTCAACAATCGCCAAATCATAAAATTTATCAGGCGTATTTTTCAAAAGCTCCATGCAATCCATATTGTGAATTGTGGCCATCCCAATTTTAATCATAAACTATGAGCCTCCAGCGCTTTACAACCGCCAGCAATCCACTCCGTCACATCAAAGCCAGGACAAATCTTAATCCACTCATTGCGCTCAATTTTGCCGTTGCCGTTAAGGTCGGGTGAGTAGTCACGATGCCCTTTAATGCAAATGCCCGCGTCTTTAAATGCCTTCAGCATCGTGGGGACGTCTGCAATCAACTTGCCAAAGATTTTACTGGCCAATAAAATTAAACACTCTCGCAGAGCTTCCCATTGCGCTGGTTTAAACTTATCGGTGCCCACCATGCAAATGCCGATTGATTTAGCGTTTGAGCCTTGCACGTGCGCGCCGATTTCTTCAAGCCCCCTGCCCGTTTTGATATTGCCATCAGTCTCAATGACAAAGTGATAGCCAATGCTCATCAGCTCAGGGTTAAAGTTGCGGCGAGCTTGGCTATCACGCTTAAAACCGCGTGCCATGTGGGCCACATCAAGCGAGGCAATTGAGTACGGCTTGCCGTTTGGTGTTGCAGCGCAATGAATGACGATTGCGTTTATTGTGCGTTTCATCGGTCCGTTCTCCTACGTGGTTTAATATCAAAGCGCATCAAAAATTGTCGATACAATGGCGGGCTCAGCTGCTGCAGCCAATCTAATAATCGGTAATAAGTATCTGGCCACATGAACAATGCCAGCACTATGCCCAGCAGCAAGCGCACTTCATCGGCTTTATCAAAAATTAAATACAGGCTGGCCATGAGTGAGCCTGCATATTTTGAGAGCGTGCACATGCGATTTTCGCCATCAGCGATTGAGGCCAAATAGAGTGAGTCAACCAATATGTAAAGCCCAATTACAACGCAAAGGAAGGCAATCATTTTTTTACCTCCATGCTGCTAAATTTGGATTTTAAAAACTCAGTAATCCAATCGCGCGTGGGTTTGTCGATGACGGCAAAGCCGAGTAAAAAGGCCAAGGGGCGCAGCGGCATGTTTTTAAAGCCAAACACTTCATCAAAGACCCACACCACACCTGGTACCAAAGCCGAGGCAATCGCCGTGCCCGCAAGAATGACAACAAATGAGGATATAAACCCTAGCGATGGGTTGCGGTAAACCGCCCAGTAAGCGCCGCCCGCCGCTGTAATCACCACGCCAAGCGGCAAATCAAATAAAAAGCTAGCGGCTGAGGTGAGCGCCGCCACTAGCCATGGGCTAAGGTTAGTTGCGTGGGTGATTGGGTCTGACATTTTGTTACCTTTTTTTTTGTTGTTAAATGTACATGTCTGGGCGGTCGTTACGCTGCATATCTTGCAGCACGCCGTCGTTGCGTTTATTTTGTGCGTCAAAATCATCTGGTATGGTCATGCCTGCACAACCGGTTAACAACACTGTGATTAAAATAATGATTTTCATAGCCGCTCCTTGCGTGTTAAAAATACATATAGCCTGATAAAAAGATAATGGGTGTTTGGTTGGGAATACCGATGTAAGCCCCATCGCCAGCCGAATACGAACTTGTAGAATAGGCAAACAACTGGCAATTATTGGCTGCGGTCAATTTTCCGTAATAGCCCATATAAAAATCACCAAGCGTATAAGTGCCTTGCTTGCTAAACCAAAACAGACGTGTAGCGCCAGCGGGCGTGCTAGGTATAGTAATATTGCCCAGCACAATGGTGTTGCCAATTAACTGCACTTGGTCTGGTGGTTGCGCCACTGTAGTGGCCACATCAATCATGATGGTGCGTTTGTTCGATGTAAGCGTTACTTGTCCTAAGCCGTTTTTAACCACCAAGCCATAATTGCTTTCGCTAAAGTCTTGGTTACGCGCCAAAATGGCATACACATAATTATTCGCCGCTTGATTTGAGCAGTCATTAAGCAAATACTTATTGCCACCAGAGGTAAAAATAGAGGGCTGAAAAAACTGATTAATACCCGCACTCACAAACGGGAATATCTCAACATTGCTAAATGTTAATCCGCTCACTAAAACTTGGCTGGCTTGGTTTGCTAGCCCGCTTATATGCTCAGTTAATAAGTAGTAGCTGTCTTTAAAAACCACTTGGCCTGCAGCGTTGTAAATTTCTAACCCAAATGCCATTAAGCTACCTTAATCACCACAACGTTAATCGGGTATTGAGCAGTTTGCCCCTCAAAATATCCTGAATACACGTTGAAGTTGTTATAGTGAAATGTTAAAAGCCCAGGCGAGATGGTCCAGTGCAACCAATGGGGCGAAGTGCTAAAGGCTTGCATGAGTTCAAAATCAGCGTCATCCCATTTAATCTCCACAAAAAAAGTGCCTGAATTGTCTAAATCTGGCACAGAAAAATTAACGGTTTGTGGATTGCCTGAAGGGTAACTGTTGCTATACAACACCGTAACCAGCACAGTGGCGCTAAAGATAATAGTGCTTAGCTTTTCGTTTGCAGCAAAGTTAAGCTTGCCATTAGCTGCGTAGAGTTCTAATCCGTAAGCCATTAAGCTAGGTTACCCATTTTGATACGCACCACATTGCTTGCGTCATACACTCTAATCACATCATTCACCATTTCAAGCCGTGCGCCCGTGGTTGCGCTTTTGATTGTGGTAGTACCGTCGGCTGCAACGATAAATCGGTTATTAATATTGATTGAGCCTGCGATTAAATCGCCCTTAATGGTAAAGCTCGCGCCGTCCCACGTTACTCCTTTGGTGGCGTTACCCAAGCTAAACTTATAATCCGCACCGCTAAAGCCCATAAAAAAGCCCGTGCCGGTTGCGTAGGCGGTTTGCCCCCCGCGAATAAAACCAGCATTATCTACGGTGTAGCTTCCAGATGTAATTGCGCCCATATTTGCAGTAATTGCAGATAAATTAGCTACAGTGATTTTTGAGGCAATAATTGCCCCTGCCTGAATTTTGGTTGCATCAATCGCGTTTGTGGCGATTTTTGGGCCAGTAATTGAGCCGTCCGCAATCACACTACCTGCAGCTGTCCAAGCGATACCATCGCTGGTGTAAATTTGGTCATCGGTTGTCAGGTAAACAAGGCCGTTATCGACAGGCGCGGGCAACACGCTCACTGACATAATGCCGCCACCGCTTGAGTTAGGGGTACTTGAATACTCTGCCGAGTAATTCAGCCCAGTGGTACCGTAAGTATCGTAATGGGCCGCTTTAAAATAAAGTGTGCTAGTGGTTTGTGCTAAATAAAAGTTTGAGGTGCCGTCATATACCACATTGCCTGAGTTGGGCGTAAAGCCTGCCGAGGTTGAGGCATGTATTAACGTGCCGAGGTAATCGCCCTCACTGCTTTTTGAAACCGTGACTGAGATATTATTAGCACCCGGCACAATGGTTAAAATGGGTGCTGTTGGTGCAGCATTCGCGCCATTGAGTGTGAGAGCGGTAACTGATTTTACCGTGCCCTTGTAGGCTTTAATGCGCACCGTTACCGCGCGCCATGGGCCGCCATCAGCCAGCGCATTTTCAAGCGTGTAAGCATAGTTGGTAGCCAGTGTGTTAAATGCGCGTTTAACGCTGCCCGCATTTAAAACCTCAACAAAGTAGCCATCGCAATCGGTTACTGCATCCCACTTAACCTCATAAGTTTGGCCATTTGCGCTAATGGTGCCCGTCACCACGTTGGCAGGTGGTGGCACAAGGCCGATTGTAATAGACTTGGTAATGTAAGGCCCTAGCACGCCACCAAAAGCCGCCACACGCACGTATAAAGTGCCAATGCTGGCCGCTAAAAAGTTGTAGCTATTGCCTGTTATTTCACCCAGCGTTGACCAGTTCTCATCATCCGTTGATTGCTCAATCACATAATAGCTAGCGCCTGCAGCTGGTGCCCATGAGAGTGCCAAGCTTGGTGTGTTGCCACTGCCTGTTTGGCTGATAGTAAAGTCAGTTAATATCGGCTTGATTTTTGGGGTGGTGAGTGACCATGAGTAAGTATCAATCGGCACCGCAGTGCCATCAGCGGCATGCACCCTAGCGTCTTCATTAATCGCGGTAATGCGCACGCGGTTATCGCTTGGTGTAGTTGATAAAATACGTGCAAGCTGAATAACCTGACCGCTACGCCCAAATGAAATGTGTGTACGCTCTTTATCTAACCCCACGTTAATGGTGAAATCAACCGCGCTGGGGTTATACAGCAACTCAAAATCATTCGCGCCCTGCGTTACTGTAATTGGGCCAGCGGCTGATCCATTTGCACGGCGCAACATCATAAAGTGCGTAGCACTAGGCGACCACACAAACGGCTCATTTGATGTAATTTTATGAGAAGTAGGCGAAATTACCTGCACCGATACCACTTCACCACTTTGACCCCATTCAGGAATATCCGACTGAATGCCAACCAAATCACCTAGGGATGGGATATGCCCTTCAAGCTCAGTTTCAAAGCTGATTTCTTTTCGACGGTAACGGTTGCTTGCCGCAATGTACATGCCTTCTCGGTAGGCTTGATCTCGGTTAGTAATACCAAAGGCTTTAACTTTTGCAGGCTTAGTCGGTGTGCCTGCATCAAGTGCGGCACGTACCACGCGCGGCTTCCATAAACTTTCATCAAAATACTCAACGTCAACACAGTCCGCGTTATCCTCAGACGGCATAATATAGGTAAGTTTAAAGCTGTCTTTTACCATGTTGCGGTTGGTAAACATGGCAGTAGGTAATGTTTGCAAACTATCACGCACATAGTGAATTAAACCGCCCTGCACATACGGCCGCGTGCGGCCTGTACGAGTGGCCATGCTGAGCGCATCCCAAAAGGTTTGCACTGAGTCAAACAAGCCATTGAACGTATCGCCACGGCTGCTAAAAACCGTATCTAATGCAATGAGCTGGGCTAGGTTGTAGCGATTATCAGTCAAGCCAGCACCGTATTCAGCACGGCACATATCAGCCACAGCCCATGCGATAGATTGCGTACTTTGCTCAGCTGACCAATCATAAGATTGTGTGGCCACATTAAAAGTCGGGTGTGCTAATTGGCGTGTGGCCAATACATTAATTTTGCGTGATGAGGCGCTTGAAATGCTATTAGTGGCTTTAAGCTTAACCGCCAGCATCGTGAGGTTGCCATAGTTGGTAACGACAGATGAATAACCACGTGCTGAAGCCCAATTTAAGTCGTTTGAAGTGCGTGAGTCCGTATCTTTAGCTGATGTTCTCAACACTGCTATGCGGTAGCGACCTGCTGCAATAGCATATTTGTAAGTTTTACGAATGGCGGTATTGGTTGCACCAGATACGGACTCGCTGCCAATTTCAACACTAGCGCCAGTGGCTACACCAAGCGCGTTAACAGCTTGTGCAAAAAACTTAAACGTCACAGTGCGGCTGTCAATACCACCATTGTCATTGATGTAACCAAGACCTTTGGGCAGCACTATATCAAAGGCCAGCTTGTTAACATTGGTGCCAGATGGGTTAACGACAAACGGCCCAATGCTATCTGTTAATAGCTCTTGGCCAGAGACTTCACTAACGTTATACACTTCAGTTGGGTAAAGCGAAGAGTGCGTGTTAGGCGCAATAATTTCAAGCTCGTAATCACTGCCAAAGCTGGTGATAGGGCTATCTTCAATATTAATTTCAGTCAGTGCTGCTTTACCTTGCGTAATCACAAATAATTGATAGAGATACTGATCATTATTTTCATACTCAGCAAAAGGCTGTGCGGCAAAATCAGGAAAGATACGCATGGTGCCATACAACACAGGAATGGCTTGCCCAATGCGCGCCTGGTTACCTTGCGCGCCAATGCTATAGGTGGGACTAGGTGCAGCCAGTGAGGCATTACGTTGCGAGTTGGTGGTTTTGGGTGGCGGTATTAAGGCATTAATCAGCATATTGCCCAGCATGCCAATACCTGCTGTCATTAGCTGAGCGCCAATTGAGCCAGCCGCAAAACCCATTGACGTTGCCAAATACGGCGCAAACGTCATCAGGCCTATCGTTAAAATAAGGCGCAGCGGATTAGAACCGCCACCGCCTTGTGGCAAGTAAACAAAGCTGATGACATCGCCATCTTTAACCAGCGTTTTACCCCATTTATTACGCAGCAATGGTGCGCCATTTAAATAACAAATCACTGGCTTAGTTAAATCAATCTGGTATTTTTGCACCAAAGTATTAATTTTAAGCTTGCGGCCAATAGGCTTCTGCACCCGATCTAATGTTGGGTGAAACGGGTTACTACAAATATTAAGCGTGGCTTGCATGTTGGTAATATTCCACGCGGCCCCAGCCGCTATTTTTTAAACTACTTAATGCGCTAAATACAACGCCCTCGCCTCGCACACAGTGCAGCACACCGCCACCATCAACATCAAGCCATAGCCCAACGTGCGATGGAAACCTACAGTGCGCCATCAGCACCGCACAACCTTCACTAGGCGCCAATGCACGCAGCCACTCAGCACGCTCAGTTGATTGCGCAAACTCGGTTGCTGTCTTTTTAAAGTCATTAGCATCAATGCGGTAAGCTGGCACGCTTATGCCAAAATGTGTAGCTTGCACATGCCGAAAAAAAGACCAGCAATCAAATGCGTCAGGGCCTTGCGCACCATTAACCCATGGCGTGCCAATGTAGCTAAATGCCCAGTGCATTATTGGTTGATTGCCTGGCGTGCTAAGACTTCCGTCTGAATGCTTAATTAGTTGCGCATACCCTTCCGCTTGGTCTTTAGTCATAACTAGTCCGCAATCAGTCCTGGAAATCTGTTTTCGTCATATTCTTGGTTCGGAAATTTTTTGTTAATAAAGTCAACGACAGAAGCTTTAGCCGTAATAGCGACTGCATCGGCCTCAATTGAAATAATGGTTAAATGCAGCGGCGGGTCGTTATGTGGCCCGCTGCTTAAATCGTTGCTTAAATAAGCGCGGTAAGTAATTTCTAGCTTATCTGGCAGCGGCGAGGCAAGCTCAATATGCTCCATAATTTCACGTGAGACGTTATCTATACGCAAGCCAAGTTCTGGCACGCCTTTGTCTGTCATTTCTGGCAGTGATAGTTCAAAAGCAAAAGGCAAAAACTCAACCATTTCGCCAGCATTTAGCGGCGCATTGGTTTCAAGTTTTGCTGTGACAGAAATAAAATCACTCACTACGCGGATTGGTGCAGTAAAGGCTGGGTGACGAATTTCAAGCGTGTTAACAATAACTATATCGCTAGGGGCTGAGGCATAAGCCTCTTTCAGCGCTTCGCTCAGGGTTGCATTGGGCATTAAATAATCACCTCTAATTTAGTAGTCACTTGCCATAGTTCAGGGCCTAATTTTTTAGATTTATAGGGCTCTTTAAAACTGACCTGCGTATAGTTTTGCGCGCCATTGCCAATATCAAGCCGCATGGTAAAAGTAGCCGCGCCGCCATTGAGCGTGTTGGAATAAAAATCTAAAAACACCGCCATTTGGCTGCCAACAAATATAAATGAGGCTGGAATATCATGTGGCACCGCCCTAAAACGGCGGCGGCGGCGCGCAATGCCAGACTCCATCGTGGTGCGTAAAACGGGGTCCATCGGCTCAACAGCATAGTCAGCCAATAATGGTGCTGGTAAGGTGCTAGGGTAATCGGCCATTACATTGCCCCCGCTGCACGGCTAAGGCCATATTGGCGCTCAAGCGTGCCAGAGATACCCCTGCCCTTTGAAATATCGCGTGACATCATGCCGCTGATTTTTTCAACCATAATTTCAAGCGTGAGATTTTCGCCCTCTTGCTTTTGGTTAACCTGCCCACCGTTACCAGGTGACTCAATTAAGTTAACCACCACATTCATACCACCAGTGCCCGATGATTTAACGCCTAACTTACCATCAGCCCCGCGTGATAGTGGCATAATGGCCTCTGGGCCAGCCTCGGCAAAAACGCCAGCGCCTTTAGCAAAGGCAAAGGTTTGCGGTGAGCTATAAACGCCCCCTGAAAATTGGCTGAGTGACGGGCTGTTATACACTCCGCCTTTAGCGTTTTTAAATAGTCCACTGAAAAAGTCAGTGATAAAATTACCGCCACCATCGCCGCCACCATTACTTGAAAAGCTTTCAAGCAGTTGGTCGAATGCGCCGAGTAACGGGTCTAAAATTGTTTTGCGCGCAGCCAGGCGAATAATGTCCTGCTCCAGCCCTTGCAGCATATCGCCAAATTTACTGCCACCCACTACTGCATCTTCAAATGCACTTTTAAACGTTGCCCCTAGTTCCTGGCTGATTGACTTGGTTTTTTTAAGCCCCTGCTCAATCTCTTTTTGCTTGAGTTGATAATGCTCGGTTTCTTTGTCGATTAAATCTTGCGCTTGCTCAGACTCTAATCCTAATGCCTCAATACGTGCCAGTGCGCGCGCATGCTCTAAATCTAGCTGCGCTTTTATGCGCTCTTTATCTGACTGAATTAATCCAACATTCAAATCTTCATTTTCGCGCACCAAAGTATCTGCCATATCGCGGTATGCTTGTTCTCTTGTTTCTATCGCATCGACTTCATCCGTCACTTGCTGTCGGGCTAAATCGGACTGCTCAAGCCAGCGCTTATTGGCTTCAGCTGCACGCTCTTTAGCCGTCATATCCGCAACAATGCCAGTCACGACTTTCTTTTGTGCGTCATTGAGTTTTAAGTGCGCAGCTTCATAGGCCAATATTTGAGATTTGCTTTTATCAGTCAGCGCATCTTGTTTTTGAATATTTTCAATGAAGCGTGCTGCTGCCTGAGCATCGCTATTATCAATTTTTTGCTTAGCAACATGGTGCTGAGTGAGCGCAGCGGTGCTCTTATCAATGGCTTTTTTAATTTCGTTATATTGCTCTTCGCTAATTTTTCCTGCTGCAAATGATGAAAAAGCCTCGTCACGTTTTTTTTGAAACTCAGCTAATTTTACTGAGGTTAAGCTAATGCCTTTAGCCAGTTCATCAAAACTTAATGCATCTTGAATGACCGATTCGTTGGTGGCTTGCGTTGCGACAGGCTTAGGATTAGTGAGTTTGTTTTGAAATTTTTCATAAGCGGCTAGTTGGTTTTTAGCAACCTGTAATTGCTTATCAAAAGCGCCTTTTTCTGCGCCGCCAAAAAATTTATATAAAACACCGCCATTATTATTTTCATCTGCGTAAGATTGAAGCTTCTTAACTTCCTCACGCAATTCTTTAATGCGGCCAGTTGCCGTAAATGTTTGCTCTGGAATGGCCAAATCAAATGGTATTTTGCCTATCCCTGCAATGCCACGCAGCACGCCTTCTAGTATATTTCCCTTAGCGATTGCTTTGTTCATTGCCTCAACAGTGTCTAACAAACTGGGTAAAAGTGCCTGCCCTATCGTGCGCGCTAATCCACCTGATGCTGTTTCTAGTCGCGTCATGCCGTCATTAAAACGCTCAGCGGCCGCTGCCGTATCTTTATCAATCGTTAGTCCCAATGCTTTGGCTTCTTTAGCCATTTCGGCTAATCCAGCAGAACCGCCATTTAATAGCGGAATGAGCTCTTTGCCAGATTTACCCAGCAAGGCCATCGCGATTGCTGTTTTTTGCGAGCCATCTTCCATTTTTGAGAGTTTTTCAGAAACAGCGGTAAATAGATCGACAGAATCTTTAAAGGTGGTTGGGTCAATCTTGATTTTGGCAAAGGCTTCAATCGCTGAAGTGCTGCCATCTTTAAAATCTTCGGCATTTTTTGCGAGCTTGGCTAACCCTGTTTGCACCTGCTCAAAGCTGGCATCGGCCAAATCCCCTGCATATTTAAGCGCGCTGAGTTTTTCAGTGGTGGTGCCTACTTTTTGTGCGGCCTTGCCAATTTCATCCGCATAGTCGGCAAAGTTTTTGGTGGCCGTTACAAAATAGGTGGCACCAGCGGCAAGCGTAAGCCCGCTTAAATAACCGGATAATTTATTAAATGATCCTGATAAATTACCTAATCGCCCTGAAACCGCATCAAAAGCAATTTTTGTTTTATCTTCAGCACTGATAATGATATTGGCGGTTGAGTTATTCATGATCTCTGATTACAGTAAGTTGTGAGAGTAAATTCTCAATATCATCAATGCCCAATAGTTCACATACAATCGGTAGTCCTTGCCAATCAATCCGCGCTCCTAGCATATTCCAGGCCTGAATTGCTAACGTTGAACTAATGTCAACCCTGTTTTCTCTGACTTCATCCGGCAAATCGGCCTGCTCAAGATAAACCCTTAGTTTTTTTTTGCGGTTTCTAATGCATCCAGGCGAGTTTGAATCGCGGTTTGGATCGCCTCACTTAATATGCCCCATAATTCAGGCATATCATTCACATATTCCGCAAAGACCTCTGTGCTGAATTCTGCCAGAGCAGGGCTTCCGCCTGCATATAAATCCAGCTCGGTTAAATCCCAGCCAATAACACAGCGGCGTACCATTTCGAGCGGACTAATGCCGTCACGGCTAAACCACTCGGCACGCTGAGCATCGGTTGGGCGGCGGATGGTAAAATGATGTCCTCCAACCTCAACGACTTGCTCGCGTGCCTTGCGCATTTTTTCGCCTAAGTTACTCAATTAATTTCCTTTTTCGCATAACGTGCTTTCATTGCTAATGATATATTTCTTTTCCATTCATCTGAAAATGGTAGTCGCTTTTTACCTAATCGCGATTCGCTTATTTTTCTTTTATGCTCTTCGGTCTTTTTAATACCTTTAGTAGCTAAACTTTTTTTTAATTTTGTTTCAACGCTTTGCTTCCTACCAATTAAAGTTGCAGATATTTTTGCTCTTTGCTCAATTGATATTTCTTTTTTACGCCCTATATTTCCAATACTCATTTCGGTTAAATGTCTTTTTTGAGCTTCAGACATTCCTCGTTTTTTCCATGAATCTTTTAACCTTTGTATTACTTCAGCACTTCTTTTTGTACCTGCAACACTCCCGGCATTTCTGCTTATGTTGTATTTTGGATTAAATACATTTATTGCATTTTGCTCATACAACAGTAAATCTTTTGCAGCACAGATAATTAAAGTTTTAAACTCAAACCCATCTAAGCCAACTTTATTAAAAGCTCTTTGCAAAATGTGGCTATGATGATCACCACGTTTCATTGCGTTTTGATGCTCTCTCAATCTTTTTTCAGTATTAATCGTCGAGCCGATATA
The DNA here is from genome assembly GCA_049643685.1 of Methylotenera sp. Classification (GTDB taxonomy): domain Bacteria; phylum Pseudomonadota; class Gammaproteobacteria; order Burkholderiales; family Methylophilaceae; genus Methylotenera. The sequence continues at coordinate 53,176 of JBARQL010000129.1, read as the reverse complement.
GCAGTTTCGGCTCGACTTACTAATAATTTGATAAATTCCAGCAATCATCAAGATTGGTAGTAGCTGGGGGTGCTGTTCATGGTGATGACCGCTGGAGTCGTCACCAATGCCTGAGCAGAGCCACCTGGTAATAATGAAGCACCAACATAGCCGTAGAACAGCATAATGTTTCCGCCAGTACCAAATGTGAATCTGAATGCACGCTCTGCTTGGTTATCACTGGCTGCTTTAAGTGCAATCAAACCAGTGTCGGCAATATCCCAAATATTATCGAAAGTGAATGTTGCCGCATTAGGCAATCCAGGGATTTGTGATTTAGCATTACCGTGGATGGTAGTAGTATCAATGAAGCTAAAGTCACCACCAGACGCATTAATTGAAGTGGCCGTCGTAATGTTGGTGCCAAAAGTAATGGGGGTGAATGTACCTGAAGTAAAGGTATCGAATAATGTGGTATCTACACCCTCAAGTTCAAAGGTGTTTGTTGCCTGGTTGGCAATACGTACAATTTTCTTATCTACCTGATACATACCAACAACTTCTAATACGCCGTAGGTACCATTAGCCAGTCCATGTGCTGTTGATGAAGCAACACCAGGGCCGGCTTTTGTAATTGCTGTCACTGTCTTAACAGCACCCAATGCAGACTGCATTGCTACTGCGACATTACTCCATTTTTTTGGTGCTGCCATGATTTAACTCCTTAAATTGAAACATCAGGCATACTGGCCTGGGTGAAATAATTAACTAAAAATTCGATGGTGGCTTCTGCCACTGGTGTTTCATTGTCTGCATTGATTTCAACATCAATACTGTTTAAAACCAGCCCGCCTATCAGGCTATTTAACGCCGGCACGCCTTGCCAGCCAGCCAGTTTTATTTCAACTTCTTTGATGATGGTGTCTAGCACATCATCAATATTGTTAGTGGCTTTGGCCTTGGCCAGTACGGTCAGCGTAAGCAAGCGGTTTAATACAGGATCAGGGTGGATATTCTCAACGCTGATACTTTCCTGATTGGTCAGCACCACCAGCGCTGGTAATTCGCTATCTGCCAGCACCTTCACGCGCGACTGAAAAACCAGATTACCAGTAGTCGCACTGCCGACTAACTGCGCGGCGATGGCTTCTCGAATCTGCTGTCTTACGTGGTTGGCCATTACGCTTTCTCTAACTGTAAAATCACCAAGCCGGTGCCATCGGAGGCTGGTGGGTTGGCTACGGTATAGTTGATCCCATTTACCGTAATTAACTCCCCTGCCACTGCACCACCTAAATCACTTGCTTTTGCCGTAATAAACGGGTTTGTACCCGCCATCCCTAGCCCTTCGGCATAGGCATTATCAAAAATCACATTGAAACTTTGGCCATTGAAACTTGCATTAACGGCAAATTCGCTGGCATTAAAAAAATCATCAAAAGTCTCAACCAAGGCCACTATTCATCACCGGCTTTTGGCTCTTTTGGCTCTTTTGCTTCATCGGCTAATTTCTCAACCTTGTTTCCGCCAATCAATTCAATGCCGAGCGCAAAAGGCACTTCAATTTTTTTACCTTCTGCTTGCACCTTGCCGCCAATTAAAAACGGGCGTAAAACTTTAACTTTCATGGTTTTCACCTTTGCTTGTATGCCGCCACCAACTAAGGCAGCGGCTGATTGGGTTGATAAGGCCATTGTGTTAAGTGATGCTTGTCGCTAAGCTAAACGCGCCTGGGATGCGCACGCCGATGTCGCATGTTTGAATCGCACGGATACCGGTAATTGCCGCTGTAAAGTTGGCATATTGGTTTAGGGCGATTTCTAACATGCCCCACTCACCAATCACCACTTGAGACCAGTCACCAAAAATCATGCTGCCAGCCGACATTTGCATAGTTGACATCGCTTTAAAGCCTTCAATTTCACCGTCAAGAATATTGCCTGTCCAAATCGGTGTGTCAGTTGATGCAAAGCGTTGGCGTTGTTTCAATAAACCTGCCACCGTTGGCGTAGTGACATATCCGCTTGACAATGCCAGCGCGTTAGCCTGTGCCACATCTGTTTGAAATTCCACAATGCCGGCATAGCCAAGCGTTGTGCCAGTCACTGACCCAATGCCTGCCGTGCCTGTAATGCCTAATGGCTGACCGGATGCGCCACTGCCGCTAAGCGCCGCCACGTCAATACCAAGCGCAATCACTTGTGCCAGGTCATTCATCACAATGCTGTCTGCAGATGGGCTTGATTGCAACATCAATTGACGTGAGATTTCGGTGTAAGCCATTACGTTTTTAGGTGTCAATGGCAATTGACCAATCACTGGCTGCGATTCTGTACCGGCAGTGGCCTCATTCGCCAACCACACAGCAGTGCCTGCGCCTGTTTGTTTTGGAATGGTGACATTGCCAACCAAGCCTGTGAGCATTGTTGCGCCCATTCTTGTCACCACTGATCTGTTTCGCAGCAAATCAATAAAATTCGACGCCAAATTGTCCGTGGCTACTAAATAGCCACCATTAGCAGGCGTGCCTGCGGTTAAATCACGCTTCTGTACTTCATAAGGTACATAAAAGCCTTTGTGTGGCGACTCAGACAATCCTGAACGTTTCAATACTGCGTCGTGGCATTCTTTTTCAAAACCAGAGCGAGACCAGTCGCCATCTGCCAGCGCTTTAATTGCACTTAAAACAGAGTATTGTTTGGTTTCTTTAGCGTTTAAGCCAATATCAGGTGTAGCGGCTGGTTGGCTGGCAATCAGTGCCATTACCTTGCCTCGATAATCGCCAATAGGCTCACCGCTACGAACGCATTCCTGCGTTAATTTATCTACGCCTGGATAATTGGCAAACTGTGTGCCAATGGCGATGATTTCAGATGCACGTTTTTGCTCATCGCTACGCGCATCTGATCTAATTTTATCCAGGTCTACTGGCTTCTCGATTACTGTTTCCATGATTCTAATCTCCTGTTTAACGGGGTTTGGTTGGGGCTGGTCGGTGGCAATATCTTCCGCGCTGCGACCAACCCCGACTTTAAAATCGGCGGGCACGGAGACTAATGAAATTTCGAATGGGGTCCATGAGGTGATGCGAACTGTGCTACTTCCGTCTTTATCATCAACTGACTCAAGCACGGCATCATTTATAAAATACCCAACGGATACATTTTTGCGGATGCCATCGATGACATCCTGAAAAACTTCTTCTGCACGTTCGCTTTTACCAAAGCGTATCATTGCGCGCGCAATTCTATCTAAGCCAATGGCAACGCTTTCAATGACGCCAACCACATCGCGCGGATCATGATCACATAGCAAATTGGCATGAGAATTAAAGCGGGTTAAATCAATAGATGACGGGTTGTGATCAAGGATTTCAATCCCCCAGCCACGCTCAACTAAGGCTTCAGATGAAAATGCCAGCTCAACCGTGCGCGCGTCAACGTTAATCGCGTCACGTTTAATTAAAAAAGAGCGCTCCAACTTGTCGCCAAGTTTAAAAGGCAAAGCTTTTTGTGAATTTGTCATGAGCGCATATTGCGCTGTTTAGGCAGACATTTTATAGGTGAAAATGTCCGAGATTTTGGGCGATAAAAAACCCCAATCAATGGGGCTGAAAGTTTTTGTTATTGCCCAATATATCAATTGACGTAGATATACCCAATTCAAACGCAGGCAACGGAGTTACACCATTAATTAAACTACCGTCCCCGTAAACGCATAAATATCTGCATCATAAATACGTGTTCCTGTGAATGAGGCATAAGCCACTTGCGACAGAGTTATTGTTGATGCGCCAACATTAACAGATAGAACTATTGTTCCATCAGAAAGGCCAAGACCGAGAATGTGCATTCCTTCACCAGAACCCAGTGCATTTTTCCATGATGATGGATTACTTACTGCCGTCAATACTGCCGACCCTACCGTCATAGTAGCAATGCCAGCTACATGGTATCTATTATGCCATAGCGTGCCGACATTTAATGTTGACCCTGAAACTAACTCTAATGGAACACCTTGAATCGTTGCTGTTTTAGTGCCAATATTGACATTAGTGACAACACCTAAACAAACACTACCCTGGGTTGTCGATGACCGCCTAGGACCCTCGACTGTTAGATTAGAATAACAATTTATTAAATCACCGACATTAACCTTTGATATCGCTGCTGTTGTGCTAAATTCGACTGTTCCATTATTTCCCGTTGTTTTGGTTACAACAGCACTTCCTATATAATGAGTCTTTATAGTTCCTAAAGTTTTATGCACCACTGTAGGCGTTGCTGTGTTTTGAACTTCCTGGCCATCAGCAGTATAAAACCCATCATAGTGGGTAATATCACTTTCAGTTAGTCTCCCTCCAAGAATGCTAGTATTACCCCAGCTTGATACTAAGTTATCTCTAACATTAGTCTCTCTGAATCTTACTCTTGGTAAACTTGAACCATTATAAACTTGTCGGTTATGGGCTATGGTTCCGCCATTGAAAGCTACATATTGCTCGTAATTAGCACTCACATAGTGCAATGTATTGCCGTTAGTAGACCCAATAATACAATCATAAAAATTAACATTTCCTGAATACTTCAAAAATACTGATGGCGCTCCAACTAGTGCTAATGACTGGTTGAATCCCTGGTTTATATTGGTGCAATGAATAGCAGCTCCTGAATCTCCTACAACACTGGTATCCCCAAAAAAACCTAAAGCGAAGAAACTCTCTAAGTTGCCACCATACATTTTTGCGGCAGTCTCGCCCGTTCTGGTCGTTATATGATAAACATATTTACAAATTCCGCCATCTATCCCAAAGCCGCTTGGTGACGAGCCTAATTGCTTGCCATAAGTCAATCCATCAAACATATAATACGCAGCCGCAACAGAGCAATTTACCATTGTGTGGTTACGTTGCTGGTCGTGACCAGTCACGTGGGCAGAAATGTTAAAATTGTATGAACAATCTATATGAGAAAATTCCGATTGAAGCGAAGCGGTAGCGGTCATACCCGCCCCAAACCCGACTACGAAGTCAACAGCGCTAATTCTTTCAAATACCATACTTGCTGATTCTTTACCTGACACTGATGCATTATAATAAGCTTCAAGTCCAGGGTAACAATTATTAATATCACCCGCTGGATAACCGTTCTGAAATGGGTCAATTACAATACCAGTATAGGGTGAGTATCTATTGTTTCTACAACCAACCGCTGTTGCCTCCCAATTTGCATAGTCCATCATAGTGGTGTACCCAACAGCAGGTGTTGTTATATTGTAATATATCCAGTCTTTTATACCTGCCGCGCCAGTGACGTTGATGTCTATAAGTAATACACCTCTCGCGCCCTGTACGGCTATGCCAAATGTAGTTTTATGGGTACATATTAATCTTGTACCTACATAATCCAGGTCGGGGAATGTGCCTCCAGCCCCACGCCATTGAAAGTTACAGTAGCCATTAAACGTTGTACCTGTTTTATTGGCTATAATAAGACCTTTAGCTATAGTGTAATTTCCACTCGCAGTTACATAGATTTTATTATTTTGTATACAGTAGTCAATTTCAGATTGCATTAAATCTGATTGGTCATAGGCGGCATTTGGAACTGCCTGAGAGTAAAATAACCCACTGTTAGCAAAAGCCAGAGCATTCTCAGCAGCATTAACATAAACCTGTTGTAGTGCTTTACCTATGTAACTTGCTGGTGTGTCAGTAAGGCCAGTGAAGTGCCTGAGCCTCCACCGTCGGGCCATTCATTCCAGCCAGCTGGCACATAGGCTTTATTCTCACTAATCAAGCTGGCAGCAAATGACTCCTCCACTGAAATGTTAGTTTCAGCCAGTTGTTTCACCCCGCCGATCCAGATATCCTGTTTAAGTTTTACGGTGATCATCACTTATGCTCCTGTTGCGGGGTCGTTTGGTTAGGGTTGGTTAAGCAGATACTTACCATTGATTAGTCAAAGCTACTGAATGTAAGCTTGCAATAATCTTTCTGGCAATATACTCAACTCCTGACGTTGGATTTACATTAGGCCAGCCAACAGGTGGGATATTTAGGATAAATGAACTTAGGTGAGTGGTATCAGGACCAGTAATATATCGGCTATTGCCATTTACTCCACCTGTAATCGACCCGCAATGATTCGTACCCACAACCCAAGCATCAGCTACTGATGAGCTATTAGTCTGTATAAATGCTACTCTATTGTTATTTGCAGTAGTAACTGCATTACTAATGCCTAAATCTGTTGATATTACCGCTGCGCTATTATTTCTCCTTCCAGGCATTGAACCAAATAAAACTATATTTGCCGTTGTATTCGCAAGTAGATGATTAATAACAGTAGTCGCCGCCGCTTGAACTTGTGCTGTTGTATAAGCTGTATCGTTATATCCGCCTAAAATAGCAACTAACTGCGACCCTGAATTATTAATAGCCGCTACAAGATGGTTTAATCTTTGCGATTGGGTAAATGCCATTGATACACCAGCAGGATTTACATAACCTGAGCTGTCCATGCCGCAGCCAATCGCATTTAAGCCACCAATAGCACTAATAGCCCCACACAAGCTCATTCCAAGACCGTTTGACATTCCAAGAGTACCAGCTAAAGCCCCTTGTCCTGAAGTTGTACCTTGTATATATGAATCGCCGTATACAACTATTGGCAATCTTTTTTCAAGGCTGTAAACGGTATCTTGAGCATTTACACTAATACCTGATATGGCCGCAGACTGTTCGTAACCTATCATTACTTCATAAGTACCAACAGCCGCAAAGTCAATTTGTATATTAGTACAGGTTGTACCTGAAGCTACTGGTGTGACTGGCAAACCTGCTGAATATGAGGCTGCTGGTGCTACAGGAATTCCATTTACCCATAATGCATAATATTGATATGGAAAACTCGGCATTGTAAACTGGATGGATTGACCAGTAAATTTTGCTACTACAAAATCACTGCCACGACGATTTTGACTATAAGCTAAACCATATAACCCAGCACCAAGCCCAGATGGGTTTCGTATGTTGCTACCATCATCACTGAATGCAGTCTGGTCTTTATACGGAACGCCAAGTTTTCGGCATTTATCGAAAGCGGCATTTGCGCCAGTAGTTAAAAAGTTTTGAGCATTTGTATATGCAGCCGCATTTAGAGTGACTGCGCTGACTAGCGGCTGAACTCCTAACTTACTGATTAGATCGAATGGATTATTATTAATTGCTGAAATATAGGCTTGGCTTAGTTTTTGATATAGTGATGAAAAATTAACTATCCCTCCAGTGTTTGGCCATACATTCCAGCCTTTCGGCACATAGGCTTTATTCTCACTAATCAAGCTGGCAGCAAAAGACTCCTCCACTGAAATGTTACTTTCAGCCAGTTGCTTTACCCCACCAATCCAAACATCTTGTTTAAGTTTTATGGTAATCATTGCTATGCTCCTGTTGATTCGGTTTGCGCTTGCGCGGTGGTGTTTTGTGGGTTGCTATGCAGTGGCTCTAAGCCAAATTTGGCAGATAATTCCTCCGCCGCTTTAATTTGTACCAGCACGTCTTCGTAATCCATGCCCAGCTCTGCACATACTTGCTGTGGTGATTTAAGCCGTTGTTGAATTGCCAGCACACTGGCTTGCATGTCTTTATATGGGTCAACCCACTGCCAACGGCGCGGTTGCCAGGTGTGAGCGCTGAATTTAGTAAAATTACTTAATGGCAATGCGCTGCCATTAGGCAATGTAACCTGCCCAAATGCCAGTGCTGAGCGTAGCCACTCTTCATGAACGCGCTCATGCAGGGCGTCAATCAGCCACTGCTGTGTGCTCATCCATTGGTCGCGCTCTTCCAGCGTGCCGGATCGTATGCTGCTAAAATTGACGCCTTCTAAGTCATTACCCAAACTGTGGTAGGCCACATTCCAGCTTGCGCCAACGCCGCGTAGGCAGGCTTTGCTGAATTCAGCAAACATCTGGTGCGGATAATCAGGGTTAAAACTATTAAACGTGGTGCCCTCTGGCAGCACGCCAAAGGTGCCAGGGTCGGCCTCGGTATAGGGGATTTCTTCTTTCTCTGACGGATCATTATCTTTTAATGGTGATTCACCATCTGGTGTGGTAAAAAATCCCATTTTTGAAGCGCCCACGCGGGCGGCTACCACAGCGGCTTCTTGATACGCGCCAAGGTGGTTAAGCAATGTCATGCCGGCATGCATCCACGGCAGTCCGCGCACCTGCTCCGGGTATTCCTGTTTAAATGTATGGATAATCTCGTTAGCGGGAATGCGTAAATGTGCTACGCCACTATGGCCGCCGGTAAAATACATTTCACTTGGATTTTTTTCACGCAGCCAGTAGGCTTGCGGGCGGTAAAAGTCATCCACCTCAACGCCCATAATAATACGGCCATAGCCTTTTTCAGCGGCGCGGATCATGCTGGTGTCTAAGCGGTTAATATCTAAAATCTGCAAAGCGTAGCCAAAAGCGTTGCCAGTGGTTTTGCCACGAATCACTCGGATTAAACTTTCACCATCGCGGGCGATGTTTTCAATAATTTGCGCTTCCATATCGCGCCAGCTCAAGCGGCCGCTTATATCACACACGCCTTTTTTGCCCCACTTAGCCCATGCTGCTTCTACTGCATCGTTGGCATAAGTATCTGGCGTGCTGGGGTTATCATAAATACGGCACTGCAAGCGAATACCATCACCGCCCACCACATTGGCCACCACCATTTGCAAAAAGCGTTTTGCGTATGGGTTATTGCGCGCCAAATCATTGGCGCGGGCACGGGTAGCATCTAAATTGCGATATAAATCTGCATTTAAGCTGGTGTTTTGTGTAGTCCAGCTTGCAGTTAAGCGGTCAAGCCTTGCTGCTGCCAGCTCGCGCACCTGTGGGCGCGCCCCTTGGCGCATGGGTTGTGGTGCTGGCTTAATAAAGCTTGCCACTTTATTGCGCAAAGCCACATGCCAAGCGGTTTTAATTTGTGCCACAGCCATTAGAATCGCACCTGTAATTTACCGCGGCCACCAAGCCCCATGCCATTTGCCATATTTTCACGGGCAAGTTCTTGTTTGTAGCGGTCACGCAAATTGAGTAAATCGCCAATACCGATATAGCGCATGCGCCGACCGGCAATTTCATACTCGGCGACGGCGGGGTTTTTGTTTTCAAGCCAGCTTTCAATCGCTTCAAGGGTTTTTTTTACGTGGCTGCGTGTATCAAAGCCAGCGCTTAAATCAGCAAAACCTTGCAGAACGGTCAAACTGCCAGTGGCAACGGTAAAGCGCTCGGCAGCTTTAGTCACATAAGCTTGCCAGCGATATTCGCCAGAACTGTAAGCTGAGCTGGTGGCAGACGGGATTGTCACGAGGTGATCATCGCCACTTGATGCGGCATCAATGGTGATTTTTTGCAAGGCATTAAGCAACACATAATGCAAAACCCAGCCAGCCGAGGCTGGGTAATCGCTTAGCGAAATTTTCCAGGCAACGGTGTCGCCAGAGGTAAACTGTGCTGGCACAGAGGTTGAGATTGTCATACGCGCATTAAGCGCGTTTTACTCAGACATTTTATAGGTGAAAATGTCTTAGCCACGCCCCGTGCCGATGCGCATGATCTGCTTGATGCTGAGCTTGAACTCATGAGCCAGCGCTGGCGCGTTGCGGCCGTTAAATTTCGCTCTGATGGCATTGTCTCTGTCATGCCGCACGGTACTGGAGTGCTTTGCCACGTAGATTTGTATTAACTCTCCGCCATATTGCTGCGTGAGTATCTCTTCAATCACGCCAGGCAAGGTTTGCTTTAATGCAGCATTAATGGCACACTCAATTTTTGGGTGCGCAGCAGCAGCGGTGGCTAAATCTCTAATCATTAGGGTTTGGGCGCTCATGTTTTCTTCCATCCTTTAACAAATCCAGCATTGCGTGGCTTAGCCACTTGGGGGGCTTTTACTTCAACAAACGATTCAATCTCATCACTTTCAACTTCAGGTATTGCTTCTTTAGGTGCTTGATTTGGCTCTATCATAGCCGCGCGGCGCTCCCAATCTGATTTTTTCCATTTATGCAGGTAGATTTCAGGGTGGTGGCTGGCCGCAATGCTTAAAATCCACGTGTCAAGCTGCTCGTTACGTTTACCTTTTTTAAGCTCCCACTGATTTTTGCGCGGGTTATAGACTTCACTCACCAAGCCATCAAAATACTCCGGTGGCAGCTCGGTGCTAAAGCGCACTTTGCGCTCGCTGGGGTCTTTGTCGCTGTCACCATTCAGTCGCGCATACAGCAAATGCTTGGCGGTATCTGCACCAATCATATACAGCGCTACGCCTTTTTTAATCACTTGGCCTTTGGTGTTCACGTCCTGCAGGCTTGGCTTGCCCAATATGGCGCGGCCATAAGTGCTGGCCCCCTTGCACGCCATTACACGGTGCAAGCCATAGCGCGCGGCCTCGCGCACAAACTGGTAAATGGTGTGGGTATGGTGGCCGCCGGTGTCAATCGCGGTGGCTTCAATTTTCATTTCTCGGCCAAAGTGGTTGGTAAATTTTGCTGCCACCAAGTAATCTACCAGCGCCTTGCGGGTTTTTTCGTCATCCGGCTTGCCATAAATCACGTGGTAATCAATCGGCATGGTCACATCGTTGCGCCCGTGGCCAGTGATCTGTATTTCAAAACGGTCGTCCTGCGTATCAACCCCAGCCGTTAGCACCAGCACTCCAATGGGGATGGTGCGTAATTGGTAAGGCTCTGCCCGTGCCACTAATACATTGGGTTTTAAATCATGGCTGCGATCTGCAAAGGTTTCACCCAGGCGCGTGTTAATAAAACGCATTAGCTTGGCAGGGTCGCCTTGTGCTTCAATCCATTCATAAGCTAGCTCAAGCCAGCTCAAGCCTAGCCCAATTGGCGAATACAGCGCATTGATGTGGTAGCTTTTGTACGCGTTTTGCGGCGCTTCTGCCACCCAGCGGCCTTTTGCCATCATCTCTGTTTTGTGATGCTCATCAATAATGCAGCCGCTGGCTTCGCAGTAATAATGCACACTATCCAAGCGTTTTTGGTTTGCTACGTTTTTATTCCAGCGTACATTGGGCCATTTTAAATGCTGATATTCACCACAATGCGGGCAGGGCACCTGGTAATGCCGCTGGTCGCCGTTGTCGAATAACTCTTCAATGCGGCTGGCATCTTTCATGGTAGGCGTGCTGGGTGCAAATAACTTGCGGTCAAAAAACGTGGTGAGCCGCACTTCAAGCAGGCCGAGCGGGTCGCCCTGTGTGGTTGTCCAATCCCATTCGTCCAGCTCATCGGCCATGGCATAACGTAGTGAGGTAGATTTCAACTCAGCCGTTGAGCCGGCCGTTTTAAAATACAAAATGCCGCCGGTGAATTTTTTACGCTGGGCGTTATTGTCACTGGTGCGGTTGCTCTTTTTCGCCAGCACATCTGCCACGGCGGGCGTGTCATTGGCCATTGGGTCAAACTTTTGGCTTACCCAATCATTTAAGCTGCGCTCGGTTGGCATCACAATGGCGGCTGGGCCTTTTGCGTGATCCATAATATAGCCAATCCAGTTACTGCCACACTCGGTACCGCCCACTTGGCTAGATTTCATAAAAGCAATCAGCTTGTCTGGCGAGTCTTCGCTGAGTGAGTCCATAATCTCGCGCAGGTAAGGCGTGCGCGAAGTCTTCCAGCGCCCTTTCTCGGCACTGCCTTCACCAGACAACACGCGGTTTGCATCTGCCCACTCGCTGACCGTGAGGTTAGCTTTTGCCTTCACCGCGTGTTTGGCGGATTGGTAGGTAAGCAAAAATGCGTCAAATGGTTTCATTTACGCGGTGACCTTGAGTTTCTCTTCAAAGTTTTTTTCCATTTCATGCAGCGCTGCCACAATTTCTTGTTTGAGCGTTGCGCGGATAAATTCCAACTCTTTACCCACAAACTGTGGCGCAGCGCGATGCGGTATATTTTCAAGCGCTTGCCTGAAAGTCGTCACCACATCACCCACCGCCGCTTTCATATCCGCTGCCATCACCACTTCGCCAATGGCTTTTTGATATTCCAGCTCAGCTTGTAGCGATTTAAAATGCTGCTCTTTCGCACGCGCCTCAGAAAAGCTTACCTCTGCAACCGTTTTTTCTTTTTTCGGTTTTTCTGCTTTGACTTCAATCTCTGGCAGCTCAGTGCCGCGCGCTTCTGCATGCCTGGCTGCTACATCATCACGGTTTGGGTCACCTGTTTCTTTAATTCTGATAATGCTGGCTTCAACATCCACCTTGCCTTCTTCAGTAAACACCATTCGTCCTTCGTGTTTAAGCTGGGTGATATAGCTTTTTGCCACGCCAATATGCTTGGCAAATGCAGTTTGGTTAAGCGTTTGCATTTTTGTTGATCTCAATAAAGCTATCTGTGATGCCATTGGTATAAATTACCAATCCTCCCGCATCTTTATGACCTGCCTTGTAGGCCACCCACACAGCTTTAACAAAAGCAGCATCAAAGTTGTTTTCACGAGCGAGCTTTTCTGCGAAAACTTGGCGAGCAGTAGCAATATCAAACATGATGAGCCTCTGCTACTTCGAAAGCCGCACAATCATCTCCAGTAATCGCATAAAAAGCGCCCCAGGCTTGATTTTTTGCCTCTGGTCTAAGGTAACGCCCGCATGCCACCTTAAACGCGCAGCCTAGCCCATCGCATTTATGCGCTGTGGCGTTTTCTTTTAATGGTTGTGTTGCCATTTACCTTCTCCCCATTGCAATGCGCATCATGCCAGCCAGTACACCTTCGCATGGCGGCTCATGTTTAATGTTTAAGTGACCAAGGGCGATGTAGTCCTGCCCGTCAATCTCAAGCCGTGGCAATGGTGCTAGTGCGTAGTTTTTACTTTCAACCACCTGCCCTGTTTCGTTGTTTGTTGCTTTAAATTCAACCATGCCAAAAACCTCTTTAAATTCTTTTACCACTTCATTAATTGATTTTTCAGTCTTATTATTCATTTAAAATAAGAATTGATGGACTTGATGGGGTGTACGCGTACCCCGTCAAGCCCGCAACCCGCATAAACATTACATGCTTGACGCACTTGACGCACTTGACGCACATTTACACACGTGCGCGCACCGCATTTTGTTATAGTGTTACAATAATGTTGTAGTGTGTTTCTCACGTACGCGCACGTTAAAGCCCGTAAACCCCGTAAAGTGCCAATAACGGCGCGGGGTTTGCCCGTCAAGTACCCCGTCAAGTACCCCGTCAAGTCCGTCAAGTTTTGCGTGTTATTCATCATCTTTATCTCGCAAAGCTTCTTTAAAATCCAAAACACAGTCAGTAATCCACTGCGTTTTTGTTTTATTTTCTAAGTTTTTATGCTTATCTAAGACAAATTGCTGGGGTGGAAATATAACGGCGGCTTGTTTTTTCTCACCTTGATACTGATAACTGGTATAAAAATTTGGTTTTTCTTTATGAAAACCATCTGTTTTAATCACCACTCCAATAAATTCATTAATCTCACGCTTAAACCGAACCCCGCTTGCATCACAAAACTTGTTGTATGCACGATACAAATCTTTGCTAAGGCATTGGCACACAGGTATTTGCAAGTCACCGCCCAGCCAATCGGCGATAAAACGCTCGGTTGAATCAAGGTTAATGTCAATTAAATCTTGCTTGCTTTGTGTCATTGGTGGCTTGCTGTGCTGATTAAAATCACTCAAATCTAGGTGCAGCAGATAATCGTGCAGCGCTTCAATGCCGCCATTGGCCACCTCTTCTGCCACATCAGAATAATAATTTTCTGTGAGTTTGTGCGGCGTCCAGATCACCGCAAAGCGGCGGTCGTCTTTTTCAAGCACCAGCGGTTTCTTTTCATTACTTAAAAAAACCAAGTTCACATGGTTGTTTTCATCATGCGCGGCCACATTTTTAGGATTGATGCGAATCGTGTCGCCCGTGATGAGCGCTTTGATTTTGTTTTTAATGTGGAATAATTCCTGCCTTGCCACCACTTCATCGGCAATCATGAATAATTTTCCGCTTGCCCAATCGTTGAATTTATCATCAATTTCAGCTTGGCCAATAACGCGGCCATACTTGCCAAATATTTTTGCATAGGCTTCAAAAAATAAGTTTTTGCCAGCGCCTTGCGGGCCGTGAAAAATCAACGCTGTGCGCATTTTTGCGCCGTGGTGTTGTATTGGGTAAGCTAACCATTTAAGCACCCACTGGTAAACCTCATCTTTGTTTTGCGCCTCTTCACCGCTGCATAGGTGCCTGAGTAAATCAAGCAGCGCTCCGCATAAGCCATTTTTTGGTGAGGTCGGCCAGCCACCCCATAGGTTGCACACAATGTTGCCGTCCATTTCAGTCGGGTCAAAACCCACTTCAGTGATGCGCACCACACTGCGCAACGGGTGCAACTTCCACTCGCGCCAGGCATGGTCTACACATATATCTAACACATCCGTTTTTGGGATGAGTGCAGACTCCTGGTGGTCATACATCGTGCCGCCCGCGCCATAAATTAAGCTGTAGCGCTCAACCGCCTCGCCAACATCTAATAGTGGTTTGAGCGTGCCTTTGTTTTCACCCCCGCCCCCTTGTTGTTGCGCGCCCGCACGCGAGCGCTCTAGAACCCAGCCAAGTTGTGTGAGTTTGTCTTCAATCTGCACCATGACGGTGCTTTCAGTGCCTGCGCCATAGTTGGCCAGGTCGTTAAAGTCGGTGAGTTTTTTGCCTTCACGATCGGTTTCAAACGTTGGTTTAACCCATGCGCCTCCTACGGCAATGGCGGCCGCTTCGGCCGCTTTGCATCCTGGGTTGCCTTCGGTTAAATAATCATCATCGGCACACACTAAAATTTTTGTGCGCGGGTATTTTTTATGCAAGGACAGTGCTACTGGTTGCAAGTTGTAGGCATCAAATGCCACCGCTACAGGCAAGCCGGTTGCTTGGTGCAAGGTGGCGCAGGTTGCGTAACCTTCTGCAATTAATAGCACCGCATCTGGTTTTCCACCTATTAGATGATAATGGCCTTTTTTATTCAGCCCGCTGGGCCAGTATTGTTTTTCAAGTTTATTGCCGCGGTCTTTACCGCGTATGATCTGCAGGCCCCACGTTTTGCCGTTGGTGTCTTGCATGGGGATTGCCACCGTGCCATTACCACTTGGTGCAAACCGTAAGCCAAATGCCTGCACGGCTTTTCGTTTTAAATAACTGCTTTCGCCATCTGGCACATACTTGGCCCATGCGTTGGTGGCTTGCTTGGCTGCCACTTCGGCATCATGCGCGCGTTTTGCTTCAGCGCGTTTGGTGGCTTCAGCATGCTGTGCGCGAATGGCGGATTGCTGCTCGGCACTTAACTTTATGCCCTTGCCAGGTGCGATTTTTTCTTTAAATGCATCACCGCCAAACCAATAACCAAATGAGCCAATCAGTGCGGTTTCACCATTATCCAGCGTGATTTCGTGCAGGCTATACCAGCCTTTTTGTTCATGTCCTTCACGTTTAACGCGCTGCATTTTTCCAACTTCAAGCGAGCTGACAATAAAATCATGCGACACAAGCGTGCTAATCACCTCATCGTAATTGCGCCATCCGCTCATCGCATGGCCCCGCTTAGTGCTGCTGCAATGGCTCGGTCAAATTCCACTTGCATTTCTTTTTCAATACGCGCCAGCACCTTGCTTTGAATGCGCTTGGTCTTAAACATTTGCGGCACGTCAATGGTGCTGAGCGCTTTAATTGGCAACCTGTCACCAGAGGTGCGCACAAATACCGTGCGGCCTTTCTTACCAATAAATGCGCCACTGATTAACTTCTGGCCACCCACCCGTTTAATTTGAAAATGCAACTGATTAAGCGTACCAGCTTTACCGCGCTTTTTAGCCTGGGACAGCGTGGTTTTATTCTCTAAAAAGTGAATCACATTTAAACTACGCCCACGCTTTTTACTTGCGAATGGGTCTAGCACCGCCACCCACTTAGCCAACTCACGCCCAGCCTTAATAATGCGCAAGCGGTCAGCCACCTCAGATGATTTCAAATTAAACTCACTGGTAATTTGTTGCTTCATTTCTGTTTTAGCTTTGGCAATCACTTTATTCAGCGCCGCCGGTACCACACGTTTTTGCAAGTCGGTTGACAACCTATCGAGTGACTGCTGCACGTTTTTAAAATCTGTTTTTATTGAAAGGCTAATCATGCCAAGTCACCGTGTAATTGTTCAGTATATGCAAGCACTTCGTATGTGAGGCTTTTCGCGTCGCTTCGTACCCGTAATGGGAATATCTGGGGAGTACCTTTTACCCCCCCTCACCTTGGTGTTGCTGTTCAGTTGTCAGTTAAGTTACTAATACAATTTAAAGCACATACCTGCCCTAGGGGTGCGGGGCTAGCTTTGCTCTCAGTTCCCAATCATCACGGCAATCAGCATTGCAAAACAATCCGCTATCAGTAGCCAACAACTCATCACAGTTATGGCAATACCCTGTTGGTTTTAAGATTGATTGCTTACTGCGCTGGTAGGCTATGGCCTTATCGCGCATGAGTTCTTCTTGAATGGTGGCTTGGTCAGATACATCAGTCATTTGATTAACCGCTCATTCTCAGCAATGAATGCTAATAACCGAGCAATGCTGCGATGTGCTGATTGTTTTAATCCATCAAACTCTGCATGGGTAAGTGAGCCATCAGCCCATGCTGCCCTAAACTTATGGGCAATAAGGCTATTAGCCTCATCAATTGACATATAGGAATCTAATAAGCCCATATCCCCTAGTACGGTATCAGTAGGTAGAGGCATCACCACTGCATTAGCCTTATAGGCAAAGTATTCAGCTAATGCCAAATTACCATCTGTAAAGTCAGCCAGCATTTCAAGCTCTGCAACTGATAAGTGATGCGATGTTGAATTAGGGTTGAGCTTATTGTTTAAAACCTGATAGCCCACACCCATGCGCTGGGCTAAGCTCTCAATACCAATGGGCGATTCGTGCGCAATGCGATAGATAAAATGCTTAATTGTCATCGTTTATTCTCCAGTAATAAAACATATTATTCTTTTATATTCATACACATAATGCACACATCTAATCATTAACATTAAATAAAAAGCCCCTAGCGCGATTAAGCCACTAGGGGGTAAATGGAGAAAGATGATGCAATTACATTTAGCCATTGAACTACGCCTGAATGGCAAACAGGTAAAACACGGTAAAAGCGAGAAAGTTGCATTAAGCAACCCTCACTTGGTTCGAGTTTTCACTCAAATATTTAAACAGGCGCTCAACTTTGTTAACACCAGGGTCACTGAATCGACCAGACTTGAAATCACAAAGCCATCTGTAACCAACCTCGTTATCTACTGCTATTTGTGGCAGTGGTATGGTTGATTTATTTAGCAAATCAATAGTTTTGTCATGTAATGAAATCATATTAGATACATTGTGCACTATTGTTCGCGTTAGTGTCAAGAACAAAAGTGCATATACGCACCATTGTTTTAATAAAATATTAGAGAATACGATTATGAAACGCACAACATCAGAAACGTTGATCATTAACCTGAATATGCTAATGAATAAAACAGGCACTAAAGCAGCTTGGATAGCAGAAAAATCAGGTGTTTCAAAAAGAATGATTGAATATATTTTAGATGGAGAGAGAAAATCCAGCATTGAAATAGCCGAAAAAATTGCTAATGCTTACGGCATCAGTGGTTGGCAGCTCATAATGCCATCTCTACCTTACGACTTAGCAAAAACTGGACAGTTGGATAAATTAATTAATAATTATTTTCATTGCAATCAAATTACTCGAGCATATGTAAACGATGTAATGGAGCGTGAAAGCAATGAAGATACTAATATTAGCGATGTAGACCAACATAAAAATAACGGTACCGAAAAATAATATATACGATATAAGGGGAATGTATGGCAATACCAAAAAAGGTAACTGACAGAATCGCTAACAACTTAAAGCGCTTTCAATCCATACTCTCTGATGCTAAAGACCGTGATATTAGCGAATCTGACACCGTTGTTATTTTGGGCGACATGCTTGCCGAGTTACTTGGTTATAAAAAATATGTAGAAATTACCACTGAATTTGCTATACGTGGCACTTATGTTGACCTAGCTGTTAAGGTTGGTGCTGATGTACGGTTTTTGATTGAAGCAAAAGCCATTAATGTAGAACTTAAAGACAATCATGTTAAACAGGCCATTGACTACGGTGCAAATCACGGCATTGAGTGGGTAGTACTCACCAATGGCTTAATCTGGCAGGTGTACAAAATCCACTTTAAACAGCCGATTGATAAATCACTGATTTTTGAAGTAGATTTAATGAAAACCACCGCTAAAAATCAGCAATTGATGGAGTGCTTTGGCACGCTAAGCCGTGAAGGCTTTACGCAAAGCTCAATGACTGCATTTTTTCAGCAACAACAAGCCACCAGCAAGTTTTCACTTGCCGCACTACTTACTACAGACAGCGTGTTGTTAGCCTTGAAAAAAGAGCTTAAAAAGGTCAGCCCAACCATTAAGGTGGAGGATGACTTTTTACGCCTCACAATACAAAATGATGTATTAAAACGTGAGCTGGTTGATAGTGACGAAGCCAAAGCAGCTGCTGAAGCTATTAAAAAAGCCAACAAAGCCGCAGCTAGAGCAAAGCCTAAAGCAGCAGAAAGTAATGGCACCGAGCAATAATTTATATCAATTTAAACAAACAAAGGGCAAATAGTATGGATAACAGTGCAATGGCTGGGATTGGCGGCATTTTAATGATCTTTTTATTTGTGTTGGCCGTGCTGTGGTTTTTAATGCCGTTTGCCATATTTGGCATAAAAGAGCTGCTACAAAAAGTGATTTATGCCACTGAAGAAAACACCAAAGCGGTAAACGCCATGCACGAAACGCTTAAAAATAAATAATGAGCCAGCTAGACACCATACTATCAACATGCCATGATAAAGGCATCATTGAAGTTAATTATCAGAGCTTAATACCTATTTACTTTGAATCAGATCATAAGTTAAAGGCTTGGGCGGCTACTCATTCACTGGTTTGTTTGTATGATGGCATAAAGAACTCGTACACGATACGATTGGATTCTCAACCCAAAGGTGAATAATACCTTCCCTTGCATAAATACGTTTTAACCACGCTTTATCTAAACTAAGCCCTGCGCGCATTATCTCAGCCTCACAATGTTTAAGTCTAGGCATAATTTCTGGGGGCGCAAGTTTTCTACTTTTAGCCTTTATATTGGCTTTTATGTTTATTTCAATTTTATTAATGACATCATCTAAACAAGGCTCGCTCAACTTCTTAGCTTTAAGCGCCCGATTAAGTAATTTAACTAAGCCTAAATCAATAAGTTTGTTCATATAGCCCATTTATCACCTCCAATTAACCGCCATAAGGCGGTTTTTTATTGCCTAAATTTCACGATAAAGCATCGCTTGAGAAAAATAATAGCATAAAATTTATAAAACATGCACAATTGTTCTTGACATGCAATGCACAATTGTTCATTATTCACTTATCGCAATCAACAACAAAACGAGGTGAGTGATGAAAAGTTATTTACAAGCTAACAAAGAGTGGGATGCAAGCAAGCCTGCAGCACGCAGGGCACTGCTCAAAAAATTTGGCCGTGACCCTGCATTAGCCGCACGTACCTATCATTTTTTACCTCGTGTGGTACGCCAAGATATTCAACCAACGCTTTTAAGCAAAGCAGCGGCTAAAGGCACACCAGCACCTAACGGTAAGCAACATTGGTGGGTGGAGGCTTAATGATGAAAACCATTGACCAATCACACTTATCAAGCAATTGCCGCGTGCAAGGCGCGCAAATTAGCACCAGCGCATGGCTTAAAGCAGATAACGCTGTTGTTAACTTAATTAACGTTAGATTGCGCAATACTGAATGTACTGCTGACATTCACATCTGGCCACAAAGCACCGATGAAGTGCAAGCGCTAATCGACACCCTAACCCAGCACATTAAAAACGTGCAAGCCAAAGAGTTAGAGTCTATTGCCAATGCCTCAGAAATGGCGGTAGCAGCATGAATATTCAAACGACATTAGCCGAGGTTAAAGAGCTGGCCAACATTGCCAGTGATATTGATAGCGAAAACGGCGCTACCGCTTGCAACCCAAAAATCACAGTTTTAGCAGGCAAACTGCATGCTGCCATAGAGCAGATGCTAGGTGATAAGGCGCATTTGGTTTATGCACCAGATGATGGGAGTGAATATGACCCACGCAACTGATTTCACCAATTCACACTTATCTACCAAGCAGTTTTTTGAGAATGTTGAAATACACCTAGATACATGGGTTAGGCCAGCGTTTTTGGCTAACCAGCATATTGTGTGCTCTCAGCTGATTATACGCACGGGCGCTGCTGGCTTAAATATTGAGCTAAGCAAAGAGCATGCGCAAGCGCTAATCGCCTCGCTACAGCACCACATCACTAATATAGAGCGGCATGAAGCAAGCCTTGCCGTAACGGAGGCTGCGTAATGGACTTAAAACACCTCGGGTTACCAAAAGAATCCGCGCCACCATTAGAGCGCCAAGCCTTGGCGGCGCTGGCAATGGCCGTGTTTTTTATCGCTTTGTGCTTTTTACCCAAGATTTTGTCATGCGTTTAGTCATCTTATTACTCACCATCATCGCTGCATTTGGCATGTATGCGGCCTATCTTTGCTACTGGTTACTGACATGAGCCGCGATAAAAATATCACCCTAGCGCGTGAATACCTGATGGAAAACCGCACCGCCACGCCAGACCAAGTGCAGGGCTTTTTTATTGCGCATGATCACCACGTGAGCAAGCAAAGCGTAAACTCATCACTTAACCAGCTGGTTGAGCGTGGCGAGGCAACTAAGCACTTTACGGGCACGTACAAATTTAACAAGCCGCAATATATCTATAAAGCCACCGAGCTAATCGGCACATTACCCAAGCTTTTTAGAAAAATTACGCGCGAAAAGATTGTGAGCGACACTGCCACGCCTGAAGGTGTGCTGATGCTGCAAAGCATTTTAGGCAATTACAGGGTAAAAATATGAACGCATTACTTATTTTAGCTAGCACTTTTACCCTAGTGTTTGCGCTTGGGTTTCAAAGCCTAAACGTAAACAACGGGCACTATAAAGCCGCATTTTTTACCAGCTTTGCTATTGGCGTGGCTAACTTGGTGCTATTTAAAACCGTACCGCAAGCCAACTGGCTAGAGATAGGTGCGTATTTAATTGCTGGTCCGTTTGCTATTACCGCAAGCATGAAAGCCCATGATTGGTGGAATAAATGATTAATAACAATCCTGAACATAAAGAAAAGCCCATTAATTCAATGCAGTTTTTAATCCAAGGCAAACCACTTAAAAGATGCAACGGCATGATTTATTGGTATTGGTATGCAGAACACCAATTTGATATTCGCATTATTAGAAAACTGTGCGGGGTAAATGAAGAATATGAGATTGACACGTGGTTTATGAGAAAAATACATCCATGCACTGCATTTAGGTCTATTGCTGAGCAACTTATAAGCCACATTGGCGATAGAAATATGGATGAGTTGATTATTAAACATGACGAATATTTAGAAAGTGATGAATATTCTTTAGATACATTACAAAAAAATGTACAAATCCAAAGAAAAGGGAAATTTTCAGACATTGAAAATACAAATGATGAAGACTTTATGGATGTGCCATTTTAATGAACCGCGCCCAACGCCGCCAAGCTGAAAAAGACGCACGCAGGGGCATCACGCGTGAGGTTAAAAGCCTGCCATTGCCAGCACTGCTTGATGAATTTTCCGTGTTTGAATTTATTGAAGCCACGCTTAATAAAATTAAACACAGCGCGCTTGATAGCATTAAAGGCGTGCCAGTTTTTAAAGATGAGCACGGCGAATGGTGCCAAATAGCGCCAGCACTGGATGGCTGGATATTAGCGTGGCAAGACATTATTGACCGCCAATCACTCAATATTGACCTGCAGCCATTGCAAATTATCAGCAAGCGCTTAGCCGCAGGTGTGGTGATTACCTATGCCAATGTTGATAAAGCATTTGAAACACTTGCGCAATGCCGCGCCGTTTTTAAAAGCACCAAGCGCAAAGACATTACCCAAAGCGCACAAACATCGCTCATAAAACTATATTTGGAGGCCGCATGAGACGCAAAGACGATGAATTAACCAAAAACCAACGCATCGCGCTTACGGTTGCAGCTATTGTTTATGTGGCTTTTGTGTTGTTTGCTGCATACAAGGTGCTTATTTCAATTTTAGAAGTGATTGCGCCATGAGTTTAGAAGACTCAATTTTAGCATTGCTAAAACAATTGCAAAGCACATCGCAGCAGCCAGCGTGCCAACGCAACTTAGCAGCCAAGCTAAAGGTTGAATATTTGGCTGTTGAATGTGCCATTAACTCACTGTATGAGAGCAAGCAGGTAAATGTTGCAATCGTTACACGAGGTGAAGTTACAGATCGTGAAGTGTGGCCAACAGGCATTAAAGCAAGTAATACACCTAAAACCAGCATATTTGATAATCAACCGGCAATTATTTCATTACCAGAAATTGAGATACCAACCACTATGACCACAACTACTGAAAAATCTTTCGCTCTTAAAATATTAGAGTTTATTGAGCAAAACCCCAAATGCACCAGCATTGAAATATCTACAGCCATCGGCAAACCATTTAGTGAGGGATATATACCTGGTTACATTGACCGTGGCCATGTGATTATCGATAAAAACGACAAAGCCAGAAAAATTTACTCTTTAGCTGAAGGCATCACCGCAAAGTCAGCTTTTTACAATAAAGAGCGCACCGTTGCTGGCCATAAAAAGCAGCCGCCAGAAATCAAAGCCCCGCGTGTGCATGAAAACGTGCAACCTGCCATTAACTTTTTAGATGCGCCAGAGGTAAAAGTGGAAGAGTTAATAAAACCTGATAAAGGACACTTTATTGTAGGCACGCTAGAAGAAAAAATAGAAAACCCACTGGATATACAAATAGGTGGCGACCACTACAAAAGCATGGTTATACAGCCAGTGCAATACATCCTAGCCAATAACATCGGCTTTGTTGAAGGCAATATCATCAAATATATCAGCCGCTACAAAGCTAAAAACGGTCTGCAAGACCTTAAAAAAGCGCGTCACTTTATTGATATTTTAATCGAGCAACAAACCAAGCAACTTAACCAAGGAGAAACTGTATGAATATGATCACAAAACCAGAGTTAAAAGAAGGTGAAATTTACGCTGGTACGATTATCAACCCAGATGGCACTGGCAACCACATTATTTTATTAGCTGCTGACCATGAAAAAACAACATGGCAATCTGCTATGGACTGGGCAAAAGAACATGGCGGTGACTTGCCAAACAGAGTAGAAAGCGCCCTACTATTCAATCAGTCAAAAAGTGAATTTCAACAGGACTGGTACTGGACAAATGAAACGCATGCTTATGATACAGAGTGGGCTTGGTGTCAGAATGTCCACTACGGTCGCCAGTACTACGACCTTAAGAACAGCGAGCTCCGCGCCCGCGCTGTCCGCAGATTAGCAATTTAATCATTTAATTATTTAGTTATTTAAGGGGTTTATATGCAACATCAAATCACATTAACAGAAATCAAAGCCGCACAAAACATACTCACCGACATGATTGCCAGATATGAGGCAAGCAATGTAATTGAAGATATGTTCCCCATTAACATTGGGTTGCCACCGTTAAACGCTAATGAAAAGTGGCTAGGAGTAGTGATTAGCGCCAGCAGTCTTAAAAAACAGCACATCATTTTATTGCCCGATCATAAAGATGAGATTAATTGGCAAGATGCTAAAAATTGGGCTGAAAGCCTTGGCGGTGATTTACCCGACAGAGTTGAACAAGCTTTGCTCTTTAAATGCATGAAAGATGAGTTTGAAGAAGAGGCTTACTGGTCCAATGAAACGCATCATAAGAACACAGAGTGGGCTTGGTGTCAGCTTTTCTACCACGGTCACCAGCACAGCTACACTAAGTACAGCAAGCTCCGCGCCCGCGCTGTCCGCAGAGTTTCAGTAATTTAGTTTTTTGATAATTTAAAAATGGCAATTCACACTAACTTACCAATTTATAAAGTGGCTTACGATTTGCTCGATGCCATCACAGACCTTGTTAAAAATATGCCACGCGATATTCAGCGGCAATGCCAGCATGAATTTAAGTGGAAGCAAACCGCTGGCGAAGGCCGTACTTGTACTAAATGTCAATTATGGGACTTAGATTGCGATGATTAAAATTGAAAGCGAAGTTTTCGGAATGAACAGAGAAACTGTGATTCATACCTTTGATGAAACCCCAACAAAGGCAGGATGGTACGAATGTTGGGCTATTGATGATAGATGGAATGGTGAAATGCGCTATAGAGCATGGGGCAATGGTGCGTGGTGGATACCATTAGATAAAGGATGGCTAGGCTCACCTAACGGTATATATAGGTGGCGTGGCCCAGTAGCCGATGTCGAGGGACAAGCTCCTGACGGAACAAATCCACGATAAATATATAACCATGAGCCTATTCTTAACCCCTCAAGAAGTCGCAGAACTCACAGGCATTGCCCGTGGGCGCGATGGCTTTACGCGCGAACAAATGCAAGCTGACCACTTGCGTAAACTAGGTATTCCATTCTTCCCAAACGCATCAGGCCGCCCGATGATTGCACGTGTGGTGATTGAAGGTGGCACTCAGCAGCAAAAACAACCAAAACAAACTTGGCAGCCCGCTGTACTTAGTCATTAAAAAAAGGTTATATTATGGCCATGGGTCGCACTCCTACTAAAAACCTAAACTTACCGCCAAAAATGCGCGCTAGACAAAAGCCGGGCGGCATTTATTATTATTACGACACGGGTAAAAAACCACGTAAAGAAATCCCACTAGGCAAAAACTATGCTGAAGCAGTGCGTAAGTGGGCAGATTTAGAACAAGACGGCCATGCAGTAGCCAGCGCCTTGATTACGTTCAAAGATGTGGCTGATCAATACACGCGTGAGATTATCCCCAAAAAAGCCGCACGCACTCAAGATGATAATATTAAAGAAATCGCCAAGCTGCTTGAGTTTTTTAACGACCCACCAGTGGCGTTAGATGATATTAAGCCCGTGCATATTCGCCAATACCTAGATTGGCGCACCAAGCGCGGCACTAAATCTACCATACGTGCCAACCGTGAACGCGCCCTATTTTCACACATATTTAACAAAGCCCGTGAATGGGGCATTACCGACCGAGAAAATCCCTGCAAAGGCGTAACAGGCTACACAGAAACAGGCCGCGACATTTACATTGAAGACAACATACTCGCAGCGGTCTATCAGCAAGCCTGTCAGCCATTACGCGATGCATTAGACTTTGCGTATTTAACAGGCCAGCGCCCTGCTGATGTGATTGGCTTTAGCGCAACCGACGTGGTGAATGGCATATTATTAATTGACCAGGGCAAAACCAGCAAAAAATTACGCATGACCATTGAAGGCCAGCTCGATGTGTTAATTAAAACAATATCTGAGCGTAAAAAAAGCTTCAAAGTGCATAGCCTAGCACTCATTTGCACCGAAACAGGCCGAAAACTCACATACTCAGCATTGCGCGGACGTTTTGACAAAGCCAGAGAAAAAGCCGCTAAGGCTAACGCAAAACTAAAAACCGAAATTGAAGCATTTCAGTTTAGAGACCTACGCGCCAAAGCTGGCACCGACAAAGCCGATACGGGCGACATGCGCCAGGCACAAATGCAACTTGGCCACACCAGCATGAAAATGACTGAACACTACGTGCGCGCAAGGCGTGGTGATTTGATTAAACCGACACGGTAACCAGTCCGCAAAATAAAATAACACCGCGTGTTTATTGGGTTTAATTGTGCTAAAATGCGCGTCTTTGCGGACTAGAAACCAGCCCGCAAGCCGCTTAAAATAACAAAACTCAGGGTAGTCTGTTAATCCGTGTGTCCCTGGTTCGAGCCCAGGTCGAGGAGCCAAACACTAAGCCACTGACAGAAATGTTAGTGGCTTTTCAGTTACTGGAACGTCACAGTTTAGAAATGGACGACGCAGCTTTGTTAACTAATTCATTCATCTGAAGACTCCTGACTCTTAATCTCAGCAAACTTAGCTGCCATCGTAGAGTTGCCCCGCGTCAGCTTTTTAATCGTTACTTCCTGCGCCTTGTCATTGGCAAGTCGAAGGTTCCGGTCTGTACCGAGTAGAGCATCTTTCGTTTTCTGTAAGTGGTCAATTGACTTGTCGATCTCTTCGATTGCCTTTTTGAAGCTATTGGATGCGAGGTCGTAGTTCCGCGCGAATCCGGACTTAAATGTCTCGAGGTTGGTTTCAAAGTTCGTGATGTCGATGTTCTGCGCCTTAACAAGTGCAAGCTCCAACTTGTACTTCAATGAGTTAATCGCTGCATTCCGAAGCAACGTGATGATTGGAAGGAAAAATTGCGGTCGGACGACATACATCTTCGGGTAGCGGTGGAACATGTCAACGATTCCAGTGTTGTAGAGTTCACTTTCAGGTTCAAGCAGAGAGACCATCACCGCATATTCGCACTCTTTCTCTGTACGATCCTTGTCAAGCTCTTTCAGGAAGTCCTCGTTCTTACTCTTTGTTGCGGAGCGATCACTCTCATTTTTCATTTCAAACATGATAGATACAATCTCAGTGCCAA
This sequence comes from Methylotenera sp., assembly GCA_049643685.1. Lineage (GTDB taxonomy): Bacteria > Pseudomonadota > Gammaproteobacteria > Burkholderiales > Methylophilaceae > Methylotenera. The sequence goes on along the minus strand of JBARQL010000129.1, from coordinate 26,422 downwards.
CCTCATCCATGTCGCGAAAGATATAGTCACCCTTACTGCCAGTACGCGAGTCGTTATCCTTCTCAAAATATGCCTTTGGAAAAGCCATCGCTCGAATACGGTTGAACTCCGTCTCGCAGTGCTGTTCAAGAGTTTCTCCAACCATCTTTGTTGACAGGCGAACCTTCATGTCCTTTAGACGCTCGATTGCGTCATCGCGATCTTTGATCTGTGTCTCGTACTTGTCTTTGAGCGACTGTTCGGAGAGATGCTTCTCAAGCTCGGCTCGAGAGAGACTGCTCTTCAGTTCCTCACGCTCCTTCTCAACCACACTGACTGCCTCTGTGATTGCAAGCTTTTGAGCGACCTCGGTTGCATCAAGCTTGGATTTTAAGTTCTGTATCTCCGCATCCTTCGTAGCAGCAGCTTTCTGCAATTCGCTTAGACGCTTCAATTCGGCCAACTCGAAAGCGGCCTTTTTGTCCTGCTTTACCTGTTCAAGTTCGTTGGCTAGCACGTCACGTTCTTTTTCCACTGCGCTTAAAGCTTCACTTACGGCAAGCTTCCGTGCAACCTCATTAGCATCGAGCTTAGCCTTCAGTTCTTGAATTTGGGTATCCTTGACCGCCGCTGCCTTCTGCAATTCGCTTGCGGCCTTGGTAGTGGCGAGCTCAACGGCATTCTGCTTGTCCTGCTCAGCAAGAACAAGCCGCTCGTGCAACTGCTGTTCGAAGTCGCTGTCACGAACTTGTTTAAGGATGTCTGCGTAGCCAGCCTCATCAATTTTGAATGCTTTTCCGCAGTGCGGACAGACGATCTCATGCATGATTGCTTACTCTCCTCTATGTCCAGTATATACAAGCATCTCTGACACGGCTCTCAATGTAAGGGTTTTGTTCGTGGTTGTTTGGACCTCATCCGTTAAGACGCTAGTAATACCGTCTAGACCAACGGCGACTTGACCTGTAGGATGATGAAGCTGGCTTAGATATCCTTTTGCAGGCCATACAAACACGCCCATGGGCTCCTGCCCCTTTTGCTAATTCAGAATCAAAGAACTCTTGCAATGGTAATATTTTTTCACATTTGCTGCATGCTTTTGACTCCCCTGTTGCAAGCCCTTCTGTATGCGCCTTGATTTGATCAAGGCTTTTTAATGACTTTTTTTTTGATGCGTCCTCTATTAACTGATACAGTCGAGAAGACAAAGTACCCACAGGATCATCACTCAAATTAAAGCGATTGATACGAAGGAATTTATAACCGTATGACTCGATAATAAACTGTCGTTCTATGTCTGATGCTTTGTAAAACTGATCATAATTAGCCGAATTTATATTTTCACGATTTATAAAATGCTCTGCAAATCCATCGTATTCAATAATTACTCTGACTTGTTTGTCTTCACCATTGTAAGTAAGAAGAAAATCTGCTCTAAACGAAGGATGTCGATAGTTGGAATCAAGCTGCTTCAAATAGTTACCAATTGGGAATTGAGGCATCAATTCAATTTGGTCGATGTTGCTTTGATAAAAGCTAGTTTTTTGAATCCAATCTAGCACCTTGGCTTCCATAGGCGACTCTACAACGGCATCACTAAGGTCTGTCCTATGAGAAAGTACAGATTCATAATGACTTATTGCCCTACCAATACTACCTCTAAAGTCCTTGATTGGTTTAGAAAGAACAAAAAGCATGCCCTCTTGTGCTCGAGAAAAACCTACATTTAACCGCTGCACCTTCAAAGCCTCTTCTATACGATCTTTATCTTCTTCAAGTGATACTGGAAATACATAATTTAGTGCATCATGCTCAGCTGTTGCTACCATTGAATAAATAATTAAACCGCGCTCTTCACCCTGACAGGTATCAAAAGTCATTATTTTTAAGCGTAATACACGTGCAAATCTATCTGAGTCTGAATCATTAAGTAAAAATCGAGACAAAAGTTCTTGTTGCTCTCTGAATGGCGTTATAACACCAACTGTGGGAGGATGTTCTAATTCAAGAAGTTTTTTTAGTTTAGCTAAAATAAACTCCGCTTCTACTGTATTGGAGTTACGCTTTTTCTCTACCCGACCATCATGCTCCAAAACCTCAAAGGTAATTACATCTGAAAGTGGTTTTGATCGAATTTTAATTGCTTGTAATTGCCCGCCATAGAAGTGTTCAGAAGAAAAGCTAATCAACTCTTGATAGCCTCTAAAGTGTTTCTTGAGCATGATTTCAGCGTTAGCTATTAATTTAAAGAAATCCAACACAGACTTCTTAACATCGAACTGCTTAAGCCGCTGAATTCGGTCTGCTGAGTCTGACACATTTCGACGAAAGAATGCCTCTAAATCTGTTGTATAAGTAGCATTTCGCTCTTTTGATGCTTGTTGCGATTTGACATTTGAAAATTGCTTTTCATCACCAAACACGACTACACGCTTAGCTCTTAAAAGAGCAGGGAATGCCTGAGCAATTGATACTTGTGAAGCTTCATCAATCACAACCACATCAAACGATTGATGCTTCAAAGGTACGTATTGTGCATATTCTCGAATACCCGCAATGATGCAAGGAAATGCCTGATTGAATCTTTCAAATTCGCCAGTTGGAAATTGCTTTTTTTCTTTGATTACTGCACCTAGAGATCTTGCAAGTGCTCTATTGTTCTCGACAAATTTCACAAACTTTTGATCAATTTCACGACTCATTCTAGAAGCATGTAAAGTCTCGAGGCCAGACTTATCATTGACATAATCAAATAACGGTGCGGAATTTAATGTATTTGACATTGCTTGCCATTTAACGGCATATTGAGAAACCATCTTGATTAGAGCAAAAACCTGACTTAACCCACCAATTTGTTCTTTTGATGGCCAACAATTTGGCATTGCTTTTTGAAAAGCTGAAACCAAAATACCCAACTGAGAAATCCCACTAGGTGGCTTTCTTGTAGTTATTAAATGTTTATATACTCTGCCTTCATGTTCTATTTTTACATTATGTTCGACTGTACTTCGTTTTAAAGCCTCTAGAACTGCTACTAAACTTCTTAAGTCAGTAACTTTTAGGTGCATATCTAGGGAATTGGAGCACTCCAACTGCTGCTCAAGTCTATTGGTAATAGCAACAACCTTGCTCCTGACGAATAAATAACCAAAAACTGGCCATTTAGCCTGTTCATATTCGTTTATAAAACTTGATAAAAGGGAAATCTGACTAGACTTAATCGAAGGAAACAAAGCAGTACTGTGATGTCCATGTCCTTGCTCAATAAGCTGATGCGCAGACTTGGCTACACATATGTCATCCTGAAGAGACTCTGAAGTACGCCAACCATCACCTAGATAAGCCAAGTACTCATTAAGTTTATCCGCGGATATATGTTCTAAGCTAGTAAAGATAGTCTTAAAGAGTGGCAAGAATTCAATTTGTTGACGCACTTTATATGTTAACCCTTCAGAAATCCTTTCAAGTTTCGCTTCTAAATGATGAAACTCCTCAACTTCATTCAGATTAACTGTAGTAAAGGCATCAATTGTTTTTTGAACCTTGTTACGAAGATCAGTATATGTTTCATTAGTTTCCGCATCCAAATGAGTAGCACTTGCCCTTTGAGCGCGATCTTGCTCTTTAATTCTTTCAAATGTTGCGGTAGCCATTAACTTTGGATAAGAATTTGTTTTGCCTAGTCGAAGAATAGGATTTGGGAAATCTCCACCAGTATGGCGAACTTTCTCGAGTGTTTGAGCCAGTTTATCTTCAACAACATCCAATGCTTCATTCTTATCAGATAGTATTAAAATACTCTGACCACTAAGAATGGCATCAAAAGCGATTGCAGAAATAGTGTGGCTCTTGCCAGTACCAGGCGGACCTTGAACAATAATGTAATTGCATCCTGGAGTTTTGAGTGCAATTTGGATTTTTCTCTGCTCTTCATTCACAGCTATAGGGCACGCGGAAATGAGTCTATCAGGAGTTAAGATACTATCCCATTCACTTTCGATTGCTGGTATTGCATTATGGGGTTCTTCAACAATCATGCCTCTCACAATATTAGTGAACATCTCTTGCGCCATTAGTTTGTCTTGCTCAATTGCGGTCAGCAAGGCTTCATAATCACTTAGAATGGATTCATCTGAGCGGTCGAAGACAGCAAAATACAGGCTTGTTGACATCCTCAGTGTTGCATTATCGACGCGCTGCATTCGTGCAGATGTAATATCTAATTCAGCAGCTAGATCAATAGCTCTAACCATAGTTTGGATTTGCCGTTGTGCAACTTCTAAGAAGGTATCATTCTCATTTAAATACAGAATTCTATCTAAGACAGGCGAAATGAAAGTCCTACCACTTTGTACGCTTACCTCTTGTGCAATCCAATCTAAAGCACGCTTATTCACATAGAGGTGTGGATCTGCTCTAAGTTGAAAAGTCGTATGTTTATCATTAAACTCAACCTCAAGAGGAATATAAAACAGCGGAAATGTAGTTGTGCCAAATCGAATATCCCCAAGATACAAATATAAAGCTTGGTTTTCAGCTGTACTGAGAGTATTTTCTAAATCGCGTAATTCGAGAAACACATCAGCTGTTGCAAACTCATCAAAGAACCTCAGCAAACTCTGGCGAACTTCAGGTGGAGAAAAGAACTCATCAATAACAGCCAGTAGCGCACCCTTGTCTCCAGTCGTGATTAAGGTATTTAGTGCAATAGGGAACTGTTCAATCGTTGGAAAGGTAATAACATCGGTCAGGTCAGCTTCAATGTCATACACCGACTCGACAGCTGAATACGCATTTTGCTTGAAAGGTTCTTCTAATAACGAAAGCAACAAAAGAACTATTCTCTGCCCCGCTTCTTCTACGAATTGAATAGACACATCATCAGCATATTTTTCTGCATTGTTTGCACCTTCAATACGTCTGCCTATCGCATAAGAGAGGGTATTGTCCTTGATGGTCTGAAATACTTCATTTGGGATTGCTTCAACTTGCTGCCGAATTAAATCTCTTAATGTAGGTGACAAAGGAGATGTATATCTGCCTTTTGGAATTGGAAACTCAAAACCTTTAGATATTGGCGCTTTGATTTGCTTTAGTAAAGCATCGTAAAGTGTAGGGTATTTACGAAGCGGCACTCCCATGCGAAATCCTGCGTCATTCTTAAGAATAACTCGTCGTCTGGGAGCTTGTTGCCGTTTAAAGTCGGTCTGAATAAAATCTTGAAAATATCTCAATACGCGCCTAGCAAACCCTCCAATTCCGTCCGCCTCGACAATGGGTTTGGATTCATCGCTTTGGGATTCATTATTCATCGTTAGTTAGCTTATTGATATTCTTTTAAATTATTGTTAATTGTATATTTCTAGCTATTCATAATAACGAAAAAGCAAAATTTAGTCATGAAAATATATGTATGTAATTCCGTGTGTCCCTGGTTCGAGCCCAGGTCGAGGAGCCATCACATTATAAGGCTAGCATAGTTGCTAGCCTTTTCATTTCCAATGTCATCTTACGACCTAATGCGGACTGTCAATATTGACAATACAAGAAATTAGAGTAGGATAAAGCTATGCGCCGATTTGAAATCAGCTTGCGGGCGCTTCATAAATTCAGCTAAAGTGGGAAACCCGTTTTAGCTTAGCTATGCGGGTTTTTGTTTTTTCATTGTATCAATCGCCGAGTTAAATTTGACAACTTGCAGGGCGATCAATAAATGCTGCTAAAGCGTCGCCATGCTCTAACTTAGCATGCCGACTTCCATCGGTTTGAATTAGCATTGGAGTAAAAAATGGCAAAGAATAACGATTTACATAGGGAATCCACAACATTTAATTCACAACCCAAAGTACCTATCTTTAACTTTGGAAAAAGTTGGTTTTTAGTAGATTTGCATCAAATAAACTTATGTGTAGCTAAATACAATTCAACAATTATTGTTGATTCTGCAATAGATAATGTCATTCTGAAAAAAATCAGACAAGACATACGAAGCATCACTCAAAAAAGAGAAAACATTAAGTGAAAATCCAGTTGAATCCCACCCTAATCAATCAAATCAATTAGCTCAGAACAATCTAAGTGACACCAATACTCCTTTCAGCTTTTTTGATTATTTTCGCTGCTCTGAGGTTAAATGGATTCGAAAGGAAATTCATAATTTTTTTGAACGTAATAGTTTTATGCTCAAAGATTACGTGTTGAAGTCATGTTTAAAAGACTCAAACAATTCAGATAAAGCAAAATATAGCATTAATGTTGATCATATTAAGCCGACGCAAATAGCATTAACTATAATTAGAAATTACGCATTTAATAAACTTGCATACGGGGATATATATATTTATAGAGGTATATTTAACACTGTTGGCAATGAATATAAAAAACTCTTTATTTCAGCAGTTAGAGAAATGGAAAGTTTTGGGTTTATCGACAAAGCAGAAGCAGATAGAGATATTGCAGAAATAATAGAATTAATAAAAAGCAGTGGTTGAAACAGCTTGAAGGGACTGTCCCCTTAGGGCCCATCGAGAAGATTATGACCGTCGGCTATTGGCCGTTAGCCGTCAATCACTACAATGCAATACCAGTTCTCACTTTTATCTGAGTTGGTGAGCCAAACACTAAGCCACTGACAGAAATGTTAGTGGCTTTTTCTTTTTCAGTCCGAAATTTAAAAAACTATGAAAAATTAGTAACGCAATGATTGGGTTTGTGATTTAATTGGATATTCACAACATATTGTGGTCTGGATGTGATTGCGGCCTACCCCTTCGACAAGGGTAAGCCACAGGGTTACAGCGATTTGTAATTTGAACAACTACAAATTCATAGTATATGCATTGATATTTATATGCAATACCAATTGTGACTCCTTGACCTATTTTATAGTAAATAAAAAGGAGTAAATATGTACTTTCAAATATATCAAAGTGGTGGATTATTGGGGCAACAATGGCGGTGGCGGTTAAAAGCTGCTAATCATAAAATTATTGCCGACAGTGGTGAAGCTTATTTTAATGAGGTCGATTGTATACATGGCATTCAACTCGTAATGGGGTCAAACCACTCCACACCCGTTATAAGAAGTTAGTAATAAATAAAGGGGCTTCGGTTCCTTTATTTAATCTTGGTGCTAGAATTTACAGATTACTCAAGTTAGCCTCCAAAGCAAATTTTTCTAAATAATTTGATGGGTCTCTATGTAAAGCATCTGATAATCTTTTCTGCTCAGCTCTCATAGTTTCAAGAGCCAATTCCTGATTAAATGGTTTACCTGTTTCATACATTGAGTTCGGCAGGTAGGCAAATAAGCCTGCCTCTCTTAGCTCAGCAACTGTTTCAGCGCTTCTGATACCTTCCCAAAGATTTCTTTGCTCCTGTTCCTTGTAGAGCTTTGTAGCTTCATCTTGGAGCAAATCACTTACAACCATAAAAGCCAACGTAATGATTAAGCAGAGCGTTTTCCAATACCAAGCTATGTGTGTATCTGAAACAAAAACACCTATTAAAATAATAGCAAAAATGAAAAATAGAATTGCCCATAATCTTGCCCATATAGTTTTTACGTAAGCCTTTTTCTCAAGGGTTTTCTGTTTTTTGCTATTTCTGATTTTATTAAGAGCATCTTCAAAGTCAGGACTACCTTGAATATTTAGATTTCTTCTTAGTGGTTTATCTTTAAGCTTCCATTTCTTAAGCCACTTAATGACTTGCTCCTTTTGTTCAGGGCTAAGGTCTTTAGATTTTGAATGGATTAGACAAGCAAATTCAGCTAATACTTTTTCACTTTTGGCAGAGAGTAGAGAATTTGGGTGCGCCTCTCCATCAAGCAGATTGTTAAGCTCATTTCTTGTCCATGACTCATCCACAACATAGTCATCAATAGCCATTGCCGGATTGTCACTCATCAAATCCCCCTTCCCTTGCTTTTATTTATTGCTTCTATTTGAATTGCCCCGTCTTCACTAGACACTTTCTTGCCTGCTGAAGTATTGCCTTTCAAATTCTACTGGAGAAAGCCGATTTGCGTAACCATGTTGGCGTTCTGGTTGTAAAACATCTCGATTAGAGTTGAATATGAATTTTCATTAACATCTTCTGGTTACTCAAAAATACATACTGATTTCTCCATAGAGAAAATCAATTTCCAAAGCAAAAAATTCAAAATTGAAATTTCTTAACGAAAGTATCTACTTGTTCAAACGCTAACAAATTCACTAACACGCACATCTCAATAATCTGATTTTTTTTGATTTTCCCCGCCCGTATAGCACCCGCTTGCGGGCTTTTTTTTTCGTCAACTTTATAAAGGAGCACTATGGTTTATCGCAAGAAAAGCAAAGCAATGAATAATCTTAAATCAGCAGGAAAGGACATTCTAAAGTTTACTGGCAATGCAAGTTTTAAGGGTGCTGACAAAACAGCCAAATGGATGGCAACAGATCATATCGGTACCGCAGAAAGTAGCAAGCTGATAGAGATGTCTCAGGAATTGAATTATGCGGTTGCAGAAGCACGCTTGTTTGAGCGCCGAACTCAGCGACTAGTTGAAGATGCACAAAACAAGTCCGGTATTTTTGGGGTTATCTACGGCTGGCTAGTCGATCACGCAAGCTATCTATTAGATCTACTATGGGGATTTATCTGGCCTATTATCGTCTATCTCTTATGGATTATCTTTAGTTTAGTGCTGATGCTGCTGCTTTATGTCCTACTGTTTTACGTACTATATTTATTCTTCACTTCTTAACGCACCCACCAGCCAACTGCCAAAAAAAAGGTGGTAAAGGTGGTGAAGCCGGTAGCAGTGATGCCTGGCAAGAAATTCCATAGAAAAAATCCGCAACTAAACCACCCCCTTCACCGGCTTTACCGCCATCGCCAGCTTTCACCGCTTTTGTAATTTCCTACGCAAGCCATACCTCTATATACAAAACGTCACAAACACCGCCTTCACCACCTTCGCCGCCTTCACCGGGTTCCTACCACTGCATCGAAACACAAACCACCAAAATAATTTCAACGCAATACCTACCTACCGCTACCCAGCGGTTTTTTACGTCCAAATTTATTAGGAGAAACCCCATGATTATTTTTAATGAAATTGAAGCAATTGAGCAGTTTTCACAAATCGATATACGGCAACACATCTTAGAAACTATCAGCAAAATCACTGAAGGTGCACCATACGACTCAAGTATCTATGGCGAATTTGCCTTAGTAGAGGCAGGCGATAGAATCGCTGAAATTCAAGCGGCGACAGGATGCCAATTAATGCATGGCCTATTCAACGAAAGCCGTTATGGGGATGCGGAGTTTATGCCTTCATTTGAATGGTTAGTTGAACATCCTAGTTTTTATGAGGCAGTGTTTATTTTCTCAGATGATGGCTTCGGTGTTGATTTACTGATTCCAAAAGCTTCAGGCATAGATGATGAACTGTTAACCATGTGTGCAAAGTATGCCGTGCCTGCTTAAAGAAATTGCGGCTTTTTAACCATCTTATATGAAGTACAAACTTCAACATTCAATCAACCCAAAGGAGATTCACCATGTCAGAAATAATCAGCAATCCAGTACCATCAATGCGCATTCTCAAAGTTGCATCCTGCCCTACCAGTTCTGGTAAAGCCACCCTCACCTATCATATCGGTTGCACCACTGACAAAGATATCCAGTTCCGCGTGGTAGCGAATACTGGTGGCGGCTTATTCAGTCCTGAATGGGTTTCTCTTAGTGCTATTCAACCGGCATTTGAACAAGCACCCTTTCCACTTACTTCTTACCCACTTATCAAACTGTATCAAGGCAAATCTACCAACACCCCTGCATTTCTAATGGCTGCTCTTAAACATGAAGGCTTAGTACGTAACTTGGAAGGCAAGATACGTGGCTATGAAATTCTAGACAGTAAAGCGTTTATGGATGAAGTGAATATGCTGATTGCAACAGGTGTCAATCTAAAAGTGGCTGAAATTGCAGCTAACTATAAAACATCGGTAGCTATCAATAAATCCGCAGCACCCGTCAAACCAGCATTAACCACCCAAACCAAGAAAACTAAGTCATCTATAGAAGCAAATTCTATCCGCTAATAGCTTCAAAAACTCACTGCGAGGTAGTACTAGTCCGTCGCTCTCAGAAAATACCAACCCATAACACCAGGCCAGTCAAGGCCCCTCAAACTTCGCAATGAAGTAAATCAGTTATACCGAGCTTATATAGAACCTGATCACTTTTTACTCAAATCCAACCCGGGAGTCACTTAATGGAATTTATCACCTTAGTCGTGATTGCCTTGCTATGCCTGCTCTCTGAAAACACCAGAAAGTTTGCATTAGTTTTTTTAGCACTACTGTTTTTAGCTTTCCCTCTCACTTTTATCGCTGTACTAGCAATTGTCATTTACTACTTTAATAAACCAAAAAGGATGAAATTATATGAACCGCCAACATTACCTAAACGCAATTGAAACTGTTTTAGCCTGGGACCTCCCTGAAGAAGCTATCGCTGATGCGATCAAGATAAACACAGACTTTGAAGAAGATGCATGGGAGAGTTACGCCAACCAAAGTGAATACATGCACTAAATTACATGCACTAATCACCTCCTTCCCTTAACCATAGCTAGCGCACCACCCCTACCTAACTTCATATCCTTCAAACAAACTTAACGATCCGGCACTATGCGGAGAATTTTGCACGTCTGGAGGATATGGGTTGGGATTTATTCTTCACCATCATTAGGAGTTCACCATGAACACAATTACCCGTCACTCAGTTCAAACCAATCTACGTATCAAGCACACGGCGCATTTATTTGGCATTCAGTTCCCACTCAGCATCGAGCCTGCCATTTATGCGATTGCCGGAAATATCGCCTCTGAATATAGTGGTGCTTACTGGGAGTTCTATACCTTAAGTAATGGTGGCTTTTACATGGCACCAGACCTAGATAAGTTGTATGCAGTGAGTTGCATCAACGGTTACGAAGGTTCACTCTCAGCCGATGCGCTAGGTATTACGGCATGTTTGTATGCCTATAGTCATCTTAGTTTTAGTGGTAATCGGGCATTGGCAGAAGTTTGCGCGAATCATTACCACTGGTTGCGTGAGTTTATGTTGGAGCATGCTGAAGCTGGGAGTATTTTAAAAGCCATTGACTAGACAGCTTTTCATTTTTGGTATTAGTGCGCGTATTACCGAAAATTGCCGCCACGCCGCCACGTTTTGCAGAGAGCCAATAACCGCATGGGTTTTAGCGTTGCGGATAAAAGGCAACGTAAAAGAAACGTGGTGGCTGCGTTGCGGATTTTAGGTAACGTTGCGGCAACAGAATTTTTAAAGAAACGCAGGAAACCATGCTAGGCATCAATGTTGCCGTGTTGCGATAAAATTCGGGTGGGTGCTGCGTGCGTTTTCCTCATTTAAAATTTAAGCATTTTACATAGTCTAGAGCACATGAAAGGCTGATATATAGAATTTACTCTTCATCGCCTATTGCCTCTAGCATTTCAATATTTTCTAGTTGTGGCAATGCCTCATGCGCTATCCCTTGTAGTTCACCTACTACAGTGGTCATGCTAGTCGTAACACGTTCTATCTGCGTCTGGCGTTTAGACCATATCTTCTGCATCGCACGTTTTTCAGCTTCAAGATCAGTACGCATTGATTCAAAAGCTTCTAGCATGGTACGAATTTTCTGAGAAAACTGGGCACTGGATAAGTAGTTGTAGAGCAGTTCCATTTTCTCATTGCGGCCAGTATTGACCATTTTAAGTTTATTGGCTTCGAGCAATACCACGCGCAACATTTCAGCCACAGGCTTAATCACATGCGGCGACACAACCCATACATCACCTATACGCACAATAACCTCGTCTACACCCTTTGGCATTGCCGTGGTCACTAATACTGCAATATCGGCCTTAGCTTCTTGCTGATCATCCTTGAGCTTATGTAGCCACTTATCTGTCCAGTTCTCCGCGCGTTTAGCTTCCCAGATAATTTTTCCGCATTCGATACCTTGTACCGTTCTTACGGTATGCAGAACATCGGCGCCACGTTGACCTTTTTTAACTTCATCAATTTGGTCGTGCAAAAATGAGGTGGTTAATACATACTCTAATTCAAGTTCCAGCACTTCTCCTTGAAGTTGCTGTGAGCCTTGATTAAGTTTTCTCGTGAGGTCTTCATTGGCTCTTAGTGCATCTTCAATTTTTTTCTTATATTCAGCTTCTATCATTGAAAAGCGTGCTGTTTCTGACGCGCTGATTTGATCAATCATCTTAGTACGCTCATCTTCAAGCTTGCGTTGCAGCTCAAGATCCATATTGGCCTGTTTATCTTCTAGAGCGCGCTTCTGTTTACGCAGCTCCATTTCTTGCATACGGAATCCGTTAAGCTGGTTATCTTTTTCCAGCAGCTCTTCTGAAAGTGCCTTCTTCTCACTTTCAAACTCCTGTTGCGCCTTAGCTTTAGCATCAACCTGCGCCTTGGTGATAAATTTTTTAGCATGCTCTTCAGCCGTTTTAGAATCCTGTAATTTTTCTTGAAGTAGTGCTATTTGTTCAGCAAACTGTTTAGTGGCTTTACGTTCAGCTTCTTTTTCAATAGAAGCTTCTAATTCTTTCTTCTGGGCTGAAAAAACCTCATCAAACTCTGATTCGTAACGTTCAATGGTCTGGCGAGCAATGCTTTCACTTAATGGGAAATGATGGGCACATTTTGGACAAGTGATGTCTTCATCAGCCGAAATAATTATTTTCTTGATCATGGTCTATTCTTCCTATTTGATAGCGTGCTTTTGGATTGAGTGCTAATTTAACAGCCTAAAAATAGTGCTTAATTGTTATAGGTTGCAATCACCCTGCCAGCCTTGAACAATCATCACCATTGCCAAGGTATCCAACTCACAATATCTCAGTAAAGAGGCTTTGATTCTTGATCTTGTTTCACCATCAAGGCTTTCAAATTGCAGTCTGGCATAAGCAGTGGCTGCTGCACCACCATCTGCAATTACGCTGGAATCAGAATCAAGTTTATCTGGAAGCAATGCACTGGCATACGCTTTTAACTTTGCATATGGGTCTAGCACACTGCCATCCGCTTCTTTTGATAGCCAAACAAAACCTTCAGCCGATGCAAAATTAAGGCTAGGGATGCCATCAGGTTTTCCATAAACAGGTTGACTATAAATAGCTATAAGTTTCTGTGAAACTTTAAGAATCGCTGGCAGTACTTGCTTAATTGAATTTCCGCCTTTAGTGTCAGGATGATAAAAAGCTTTTTCTGAGAATGTGCATAAATCGAACATTGCACGCTCACCACTCTTGATCAGTGTTTTAAGAAACTGGGTTAAAGCATCAGCATCTTCAGGTGGATTTTTATCATGTGCAAGTTGCTCAACAATTGCATTTAATATGGTGTTTTCATGATGACTCCACATGAATACCGTGCCGTGATCTTGATCTAACTCTGCTTTAAGTGCTCTTGCAAATGCGTAATTGGGAAACACACCTGGTTCCACACATAAAAACTCACCGGCATGACGCACACTTCCATCTGCCTCCATTACATGATGGGAAAATTGAAAAGCCACTGCCTCATAGGGTCGCATGCCAGCGTGAAATGGCAAAGCAACTGCTGAGGTCTCAAAGTCTATCAGGTGGTAGGGATACCGCCATTTTGACATTTCAACTTGACCAAGGGCTTGATCAAAGTAATACCCACCGAGATCCAGTCCACTAGGAATACCATTAATTTGCAACCACTGGCGCTGCATGCGATTTAAGCCTTCAATACCCGCTTCATCATCAAAGTCACCTAGGTCATCGCGCTGCACTTGCGATATTTTATGCACACCTTGTTCAATCAGTTGCTGTTTTTTTCTGAAATTCCAAATATCCAACACGGTGCCGTCGTTAAAGTCTTCGGATTTCCAACCGAGTGCCTGCTGCCAGCATTCGTGAAAACCGCTTTTAAGTACATCATCTAAGCTGGTCTTAAATTGGCAACCGCCACACTGAGCACCAATCACTGGTGCTATGCGTTGGTTATCTTGATAGGCGGCTGCAAATTTAGGTGCAATGTTCTGAATAAAGTCTTCACCGCCTGGAAAACTGATCGGGTTAGAAAGTACCTGATGCACGTATTGATCAACACAGACTTTGTTGAGTAACTTTTCTGATAACTGATTAAGGTCAACACCATTAGGATTGTGTACTTCAATGTCTGATCTACCATTAATTTTAAATATCTGGTTAACACCATCCACTTCAGTTGAGTGGGCCTTATCTGGCATCATTAGAAAGGTAATGATTTCAGCACTTGGATAAGCTTGCTGTAATACCCATTTCTGAAAAGCAACGTCTTGAATGTATGACAACATACCAGAGCTAATACCACCGCGTTTACTTTCAATATCAGGGTTCATGCTGTCATACGACTTAGCCTTCACCTCAATTAATTCAAAATGATTGCCATTTTTAACTAAAATATCAACGCGCACAAAGAAACTGCCGACCATAATAGCTGCCTCAAACAAGACTACTTGGTCTTGTTGCAGATACTCTTGCGTTTTTAGTGCTACTTTTTGATGATCAAAGCCTTCTATTTCAATACCATTTGGATAGCGTGCCTTAGCTAACTCACCTACTTGGTAGCCACCTTCGGCCAACATCGCCATAAAAGCATCCTCAGACATAGCGTCGCGGTATTCATTTGATTTGCCCGAATAGAAAAGCTTGGTTGGACATTCAACGGCGAGTTTGAAGCGGGATTTTGTGAGGTAAATATGGGTGTGCATATAGTATCTAGAAGTTTACTGATTTTCTTAGAGATTCAAGATGCTTAGCTATCCCCTTTTTATTTAACTTTCCTGCTTTAAATGCAGAAATTTTAACGCTCTCATCATTCCCAAATAGTATTTGTAAATAACTCTCAAAATCTTCTGAATTTTTTGATAATTCAATATTCCAACGTTGCTCAATAAACTTAAGCATATTTACTCCCCTTGAAACCATCGCATTAATATCCCAATCTTTAAATTCGTTTGCAACTTCTGTAGCTGAATAACTAGCATTTTTAAATCTTGCTTTTTTATTTGAGCTGCCATCGCTTGTACTATATGGGTTATTAGATACGGATGAGTTATCACTACGAGACAAAAATAAAAGATTACCTAGGGAATTTTTTAGAGCTTTTTTTAAACTTCCCGCTTTATCTGTTCGTCCGTCAATCTTAAACATTTTATCCCAGTAATCTATACCTTTACCCTCAGGCGTCTGAGGGTAAATATGCTCAACAGTTTCATCAAATTTAAATTCACTCCAACCTAGTTTTACTGGACTATTGCCATTTCGTTGAAACATTTCTTCATACTCTACTAGAACCAACCTAGTAAAATCCCACTTGTAGTACCCATAAGAATATTCAAATCTTTTGTTAATGCTATCAATAACCTTTTCAATTTTAAACTGGCCAGGAAATTTGAAGTTATCATAAAAAAAAGTCCCATCTTCTTTTTGATAATTATCAATCCAAGCCCTGACAAAATTTTCTGCGTGATTTACAGCTTCAACAGTATTTTTTATTTCATCCCGATTTTCATCAAGTATCTTATATGCAAGATTGTCTATATCGGCTTTACCTGAGCTGCCGTTATTACCTAGTAACCTAAAGACAATCACGATACACCGTTCAATTTGTGTCAAGAGACTAAGCACGGGTAGCAAGAGATTCTCATGCTCTTTTGGATTGGATACTGCGGACGAGTTTTGATTTGAACAGCGCATATATGCAGCAAGTATTAATGGTCGATAATATGAAAAGCCAGCCCGTTCAATTTTAATTAATAGTTTCTCATGGCTACTAGGCAACTTATTAGGTGCATGTATGTGAGACCACCAAGCTGCACAATGCTCTAAACTTATAACGTAATTCTTAATATGTTCAAATGATAAATTCGAATTGTTAACAGAAAATTCTTCATCTAATAATTTATGTTTAAGCCAATCTGCTTCACGCTTTTTCTTAAAATATGTGGTTGCATGAGCCAATAAAAACTCATCATCATCCTTTTGTGTTTTTAAACTTCGTCCTAGTTGTTTGTAAATGTTTTTCCAACCATCATGAATAAAGATTCGTAGTTCATTTGAGTTAACTGTCTTGTCATGGATAACCGTAGTCAAATAAATAAGTCTATTTTTAAGCAACTCCATCTTTGAAAGACGGCGGCCACGATTGTTTAGTGTTTCAAATGCAATGTGGATATCAAATTCTGGCGCTACTTCAAGTACGAAAAGCTGAAAGTTTGAGAGTAGAAGCATAAGCTTCTCTTTTGCGTCATCTATTTCTAATTGGTTTACCTGCTCATTAAAAAAATCATGAGCAAATTTAATATTAAGTGCGTATGTTGATGCGTTATCTGTATTGAGCCTTCTAGAAAAATCTTGATTACCCAGCGCATAATATCCAAAATAATATTTCAATTCTTCATTATTTTCGAATTCGAGGGTGTAGGAAGTTGAAGTTTCTTTCAAGTGTCTTTCAAAAATTTTGACAAGCATAATCAAGGTAATCAGTCTTTGCTGACCATCGACAACTTCAACTTTCTTTTTATCATCACCAGTCGGTTTTAAAAGCATCATTCCTGTGAAGTGTTGTTGATTTTTCGATTTTTGAAGATTGTTTATATCCTGCCAAAGCTCTTCCCATTGCTCCTTTCTCCAAGAATAACCACGCTGGTAATCCGGAATTAAAAATTTGTAAGCCTGAAGTACTTCTTTTACGCTTTGAAGAATTGCCGCAGAAAATGCCATATCAGTTTCCTAATTATTTAAAAGTGATTATTTTTTACGCTGCTAGACGCACGCTCAGTCACCACAAGTTGTCTAGCAGATTCACAATGTCATATAGTATTAACAATATGCATCAACACCATTAACTTAAAGTGCCTTATGGCTTTTGGCAAGGTTAAGTAGTGCGTGGGATGAGATGGCGACGGCTAGCTTTTGTTATTATCGTTCATATGGGTTTTGCTAATAGGTAATCGAATTAGTGTATCTGAACGCCGATTTAAAGTGAACATCAGCTTTAAAAATAGTAGTTAATTTCAACTAGACAATTACACTTAATTATCATCCAATATTATTTTCACATTCAAAGAGCCATTATGCCCAAAAACAGAAGTAAGCGTTTAAGAAAAAAGCTGCATATTGGCGAGTTTCAAGAGTTTGGATTTTTGGTTAAATTTACCCTGCCTAGTACAATTGATGATACTCAAGTAGATAAATTTATTGATCAATTTCTTGCAGAAGCCATAGAATCTAACGATTTGTTTTTTGGTGGGGGTATTTATCCAGAAAGTAGCGGTTTTATAACATTCGGCTATCGCGACAGCGCCACCGAGGAACATCGGCAGCTTGTTAAAAAATGGTTATCAGCTCAGTCTAACGTTTCTAATGTTGAAATTGGCGAACTTACTGATGCTTGGCAACTTTAATATCAGTGTACTTCCTAAAATTTACAAAATTTCTTGAGAGTAAGTTTTAATCTCTATCGATTATATAATCCAAAAAAAATGACTAATTATCAACATCCGTTTAGCCTATTCAAGTGCACAATTTCAAAATGCACCGTAAAAATATTACATCAAATACTCGCAGCAGCACCCTAAAATTTGCCGCCACGCCGCAACATTTCTCACAGAGTCAATAACGGCATAGCAAGGCGCGTTGCGGCAAAAAGGAAACGCATCCGCAGCGATAATGCACAATCCGCCACATAAGTTTTCTCGTTTCGCCACACAATCGAATCTGCAACGGATCCGAAACGCGGACAGTCATGTCAGGCATCAAAGTTGCGGTGTTGCGGCATTTTTCAGATGCGAGCTGCGTGTGAATGTATCGCGTATTAAAATTAACTTTTAGCCTGTTCACTAAATTTATTTTTAGGTGTATAGTGGCCACATGTTGAGTATCTAATAAATTATTACTCAACAAATTTAGGCGGAATTTTCCGTAATAAAGACCTGCATGATATGGGTTCCTAAAGTTTAACTTTCACTGTTCTTACAGCAGTGGGGGTACTTTTAAGGAATAAATATTATGTTAGCGTTAAGTAATACTCACTCGAAATCTTTCGTTCCATCAAGCTCACTCAGACAATCTGCATTAGATTGGTATGACCGTGGCTACAAAATCATTCCACTGATTCCTGGCACTAAGAAACCCGCAGTTAAATGGGGCCCTTCGGAAGCTGAATTATCAAGACAAGCAATTACATCATATTGGCTACAAAATCCGACACATGAACTTAGCTTTATCGTCGGTGATGATTACATCGTATTTGATGCTGATAGTCCAGAATCTATCGCAGCCTTAGTCGAGATTGAAAATGCGTTTGATATTAAACCCAATCTTATTGTAAAAACTAACAAAGGTGTGCATCACCACTTCAAACGTGCAAAAGGCACCGTAGCTAAGTCAGATGCTCACTGTACAGAAAAATTTCCTGCTCGCATAGATGTTAAAACAGGCCGTGCTTTAGTAATCTTACCACCAAGCACTGGCAAATTTATATTACTTAACGAAGCAGAAAATGCCAGCGATCTTACTGAAGTTGGCCAAGATTTTATTGATGCTATTAATCGTCACAATGGCAGAAATGAGCGTCAGTCTTCAGGCAGTTCAGCTCTAACTATCCGTAAACCTTCAAATTCAAAAAATGGCTATTTTGGCCTTAAAGCATTGCTTGAGCATATCGATCCAAATTGTGGATACGATGATTGGTTACGTGTGCTAGCTGGGATTTTTAACCACACTGGAGGTACTGAATATGGTTTAGAAATTGCTATCGATTGGAGCAGTAAGTGGAAAGATTATAAAGATGAAAATGAAACCATTGATAAGTGGCGTTCATTCAATCTGGATCATCCACGTCCCGTCACAATCGGCACCATTATTAGCATGGTCGACAATGGTTATGAAATTTACATAACTGCTGAAGAACCGTTTGAGAATATCTCTGATGCTGTGGGAGGTGCGTAATGACATCGACATCGACCGAAACTATTGAAGAAACAATCGCTCGTTTGGCAGCCTTATCTCCACTTGAATACGAGACAGTCCGTACTGAACAGGCTAAATTCTTGGGCTGGCGCACAACAGTTTTAGATGCTGAAGTTAAGAAAGTGCAAAGTGTTGGTGAAGTAGAAGAAACCAACCTACCATTCCCTATTGTTGAACCTTACCCTGAACCAATTGAACCCGCGCAATTGCTTGATGAAGTCTCAAGTAGTGTTCGCAGGTATATTGTGCTTGACCCTGAGCAAGCAGATGCGGCAGCGTTGTGGATTGCACAAACCTGGTTCATTCAATACATAGATTTAGCTGCATTGGCCATCATCAATGCACCAGAAAAGGCTTGTGGTAAAACTCAATTGCTTACTGTAATTGGGTACATGTCTAATAGACCGTTACCGGCGTCGAATGCTTCATCATCCGCCATATTTAGGGCTGTTGAAAAGTGGCTACCTACAATATTGGTAGACGAGGCTGACACGTTTTTTAAAGACAATCCTGAGCTACAAGGTATGGTTAATGCTGGCTATCTTCGAGGTGGTTATGTCTTGCGCAGTGAAGCAGTCGGCGACAGCTTTGAACCGCGAATGTTCTCAGTATTCAGTGCTAAGGCCATTGCGGGCATTGCACTAGAAAAACATCTACCGGACGCCACCATGAGTCGCGGCATAGTGATTAATCTTCGCCGTAAAATGCCGCATGAATCAGTTAGTCGATTACGCCATGCTGACCGTAATTCATTTGGCGAGATTACCTCCAAGTTAGCACGCTTTGCTGAAGACTATGCGCAACGGGTCAAACTTGCGCGTCCTGAATTACCTGAAACATTAAGTGACCGTGATCAAGATAACTGGGAGCCACTACTCGCAATAGCTGGCTGTGCCGGAGACGCATGGCTTAAACGTGCAACAGATGCTGCATTAAAGCTCTCTAGCTCAGGTGAAAATGCACTTAGTACTGGTAGTCAATTACTGTCTGATATTAAAGATTACTTTATGTTTGTAGCCACTGACAATAAAGTCTGTACGGTAGATTTGATCACCGAGCTTGTGAAAGAAGTGGAAAGTCCTTGGGCAACCTACAACCGTGGCAAACCAATTACACCACGTCAATTAAGTAAACTATTGTCCGCTTACAGCATTCATTCTAAGACTGTCCGCATGCGTGGTGCTACCCCAAAAGGCTTTGATGAGGCGCAATTCAAGGATGCCTTTGCGCGCTACCTCTCGACGCCCTCAGGATTGCCGCCACAAGGCAACGATCCACTGGAAGCCAATACTGGTAAGACTAGTGAAGTTGCCGATTTATTAGACGTTTCGCATTTATTAAATGTTGCCGCAACACATAGTGAAAAAGAAACGCGGGAAGCCTTGCCAGCACTCAATTCAAGTGCTGTTGCGGATACCGACGCCTATTAGGTGAGTGCAATTTAGATCAAGGCAGCTGTGGATGACATCATGGCTGCCGAACACACCAACTTTAACTAATTCAATATCAATCAATAGAGGTTTTAAATGTGCATTAAAAAATATAGTGCTTTATCAATCATGAGGTTGTTATTTGTAACACATCCATCAATTTTAATTTAGGAGTATAAACAATGCCTATCGTTAAACTAACGCAAGATTTTATCAATAACAGCTTGATCTGCCCTGAAGGTAAAAAACGCATCGAGTACTGCGACAAAGAGTTGCCAGGCTTAATTATTATCGTAACGCCTTTATCTCAAGGTGGCACTTACTTTCTACGCTACAAGAACGGTGCTAGCAAGACTAGTTACATGAAAATTAGTCGTACCAATGAAATGACGCTAGCAGATGCACGCAAAAAGGCAAAGTTACTTAAACTTGAAATTAGTAATGGCGCTGACCCAAGCAATGAAAAACGCGTGCAGAAAGCAGTGCCTACATTAGCTGCATTCTATGAACAGCATTACAAGCCTTACGCAGCGGTGCACAAACGTTCAGCCTCGAGTGACCATCAAATTTACACGTGCAGGTTGGAATCACGCTTTGGCCATCTTAGACTCAATCAATTCACGAAAACCATGATTATCGGTTTTCATAATGAGTTGCGTGAGTCAGGTTTGGCTGGTGCTACTTGTGACCACTATGTGAAGTTTCTAAGGCACGCTTTCAATCTTGCAATAGAGTGGGATATGCTGAAAGAAAACCCAGCATCAGGGGTTAAGTTGTTCAATTTAGATAACAAAGTAGAGCATTACCTTGATGCAACCGGGCTAGAAACATTGATGAGCGTACTTCAGACTGGTGCAAATCGGCCTGTGTGTATGATTGCCATGTTTTTGCTTAGTACTGGTGCCCGCATGAATGAGGTGTTATCGGCCAAATGGTGTCAAATTAACCGTGAGACCCGTACTTGGAAAATTCCTGCATTAAATTCTAAGTCTAAGAAAGTACGTTCTGTACCTTTGAATGATAGTGCCCTCGACATTATCAGTCAGTTAGATACGGAAGCTGAGTTTGAGTATCTTTTCGTGAATCGCGTTACGGGCAATCCGTACTCTAACATTCACAAGGCTTGGGGCAAGATACGTGATCAAGCAGGCTTACCACAATTGCGTATACATGATTTACGTCATCAATATGCAAGCTTCTTGGTGAACAGTGGTCGTACTTTGTATGAAGTGCAGCAAATCTTAGGGCATTCAACCAGTAAGGTCACGGAGCGTTACAGCCATTTGAGTTCAGCAACGTTACAAGCAGCAGCAAACAGTGCCTCAGTCATGATTAATGCAGCAATGGGCGGCGAGGCGGCGTAAGTTAGTTTTTTCGGGCGGGGTTCTTGGGTGAAATGTACCCTCCTCGCCCATTTCTTGAGCAGGTATGCTGTGATTTTTCGGAGGTGATATACAGGCCAGCCCTGAAATTTGAATGCGCCATTATCTCGCTTTGGGCTTATCAAATTGTTGGTATTAGTAATATGCGCTTAATTTCTTAACAGAATTTAAATAGTCAATAATTTACTTTTCATCGTATTGAGGCTCTCTCTCGCTTCTTTCACTGCATCACGTTCTGATTGTAATGCAATTTCTGGTGCAACTTCAGCCAGCAGGGCGCGGGTCGCGCTTTTCCCGCCGACATACCCTGCTATACTGCTGACTGATCCCGCAACTACCGCACTGCTAACACCTATCCATGGCATTGCTGGTACCATTGTTGTAACCCAAACACCTACTGTTCCTCCAACAGTAAACCCTAGCGCTAGTGAAGAAACGCTCCCACCAATTTCCTCCCAAAAAGCTGCCTGTTTAAACGATTGAGTGCTACCGTGCTCATATATAAGATAAGCGGTTTCAACAGCAAATATGGTTGCGCCAGTTATGACATTTCCTTTAACAGTGCCGCGCAGGGCACCATCTTTAAAATTTGTCAAAAACTTATCAGTATGTAGACCTGCGCCGACTAAAGACATGGTTCTTGTGGCTTGATACAAAGCGGCTCCTTCAGTGGTTTCCCCATCTGTGTATTTCCATAAAATTGGTGCAAGCCCTAATCCTGCTGACGCACCCAAGCTGACGTAATGAGCATTTTCTGCTCTTGCAAGGGTTCGATAAACAGAATCCAATCGGCTCTGCAATTGTTTGGTCGTGGCTCCTAGTGGTAAAACCTTGGCTATCATCCGTTGTGTTCTATCGGCATTTTTTATATCTCCCATCCCCCGGTATATTTTTTCTTGTTCCGTGAGATGGACCTTAAATGGTTGTACATGATCGTCGGGAATAATAAAGCGCTTTGCTTTGTAGTCCTTTCTCATATCCGCTTCATAAGCAGGGCCTGAGAAAGTTATTTTTGTTTTAATTTGAGCTCCATTTGGCACACCATTTTTCATGACATAGACATCGTTGTAAGGAGCATTAGATTTACTTACATAATGTTCATTCGGATGACGGTCCAAATATACAGCCTCAGCGAAAAAACCTCTGAGACGAGCTGTTGATTGCATATTTTTTGGGTAGCTTCTTACAATCAGCTTTTTTGCTTTACTGTGCGAACCTTGCAGAAGGCGACCGTGCTTGCGAAGGAGTGAGTCTTCCAACAGTTCCACGTCCCTTGACCATAAACCAGATAGTTGTGGTCTTGTTGTTGGGGTGTATGATTTACCGCTTTGACTACTCGAACTGCTTGACCACGCATCAATCGGCAATCCCCCAGATTTTTGATATTGGAATAGTGGGGTGTAGTTATTATTCTGAAAAGCTTGAGCCGGCAGAGAGAAGCAAATAGCTAGAATGAATAGATGAAAAATCCAGCAATAGCGCATTTTTAGAATTCGTCAAGCATCTTACGTTGAATATTTTGGGAGGTTAATTTTTTAGCTAGGTCCACCTTGTCTTTTTCAGATATGGATTCCTTTGTAATATCCACAACGTAATTGTAGAGACTTAGCACAGTTGGTTCGAGCAGATTGGGGTCAATTTCTCCCAAGCAAGTAACTAACGACGAAACTAAAGCTGCGTTCTCTTTTTTTGGACTCCATATGCTTTTATTTTTATGATAGCCATTGAGGGCCTGTTCAATTTGGATAACCGCCCAATGGTTATATCTTATCCGTCTCAAACCTTCGAGTTTGAATGAAAGATTTCGATGTTTTTCAGTCAGATCTTTGGCTTGATTAATGATGCTTTCTGACTCTCCCATTGGATAAAGAGATACCAGCACGCCTACTTCTTCTAGATACTTTTTTGCATCTTTCCCATTGCCGGCATTCAGCGCATTCTGGGTTGCTACATCCACTTCTTTTAGAATTTTTTGACGCAATATCTCAACTTGATGGTCGACTGCTTCCTTTACCGAGGTGTATGATGTGGGGTTAATCAACCACCCATCAATTTCGGAGATAGATAAAGCCAACGCACGAGCATCAGCATTGTCTCCAAGCTTCGCTAATCTGGTATTTACTTCATCTAAAGTATGCAGCAATTCAGTCTCAGACTGTTCTTCATTCAGTTCTGGTGCTGTTTCGGGTACTTTGGCTTGGGCTTCTGCTTCTGCTTCTACGGCGGGACTCCCAGTTAGCTTAATTTCCTGAAGCACTTTTATATTATAAAAAATAGAAACGCTGAGCAGTCCAATTAAGACTAATTCAGGGAGATGGCGAATTTTGATCATGGTAGAAATGAATTTGTAGTTTTTTTGTAAGATAGATAGTTATTAAGACTTCGTCAATGACCTGAATGGGCAAGAATTGCTATATGCCATCTAAATCAAGTTGCTACAAACCAGGCATTCGGTAAAAATATTTTCAAAACTTGAGATTATTTTCCCTATCAACCATCTCATCCAAATTACAAAACTATTTTAAAGCTAAAATTTCAGAGTTAGTTCGTAGGAAGTTCGGCAAAAAGTTAGAAAATACTAATTAACTCATTGTTCGTGTTAGTTTTTTTCAAACCAAAAGTGTATTTTTATACATATCAGGTTCTACATAGGTTCGTTTTAGGGTTCACATAGCAATGACAGAGAAAAAATCACTTAGGAATCTTCAACTTTTAGATCTATAATCCGCCGGGGGGTGGTACTGTTAATCCGTGTGTCCCTGGTTCGAGCCCAGGTCGAGGAGCCAAGAATTTAAGCCCTGCAGCGATGTGGGGCTTTTTCGTTGGTGCTGTTATTTAAGATTTGCAGCTGTTTATAGCTTCACTAATTTATAGCTTCACTATAGGAGTTAATATGTACAACACATTAGTGCTCGAATATTTAAAGAAGCATGGGCAAAAGTGCGATAGAGATATTGCTAAAGAAACTGGAATATCACTTATCCAAGTCCGCACTTCTATTTCAGAGCTGGGGGCCACCAAAGCGATATCTTGCTGTAGCGTGACGAACTTTGAAGATGGCGTAGCAATTGAAGGTTTTTTGTGCCGGTTTTCTGGCTATATTCCACCTGCAGCACCGGGCAGAAAAGCGACTCCACAAACGTCAGTTTAAAGTCAATGTTAAATTTCATCATATCAACCATTGCTTTCTCTATAGCAGTCTATGCCTTAAAATCGCTATTTCGATGCTCAAGCAATTAGTGGCTATCGCTTACGCACAATGATTGTGTTGGTTGCTGCGACATTAATCTCTATTGGTACAGGTTCGGCTGTAGAAGTGACAAATGTCGATGCTGAACTGCATAAGCATGACCCCTCCATGACCGAGATCTTAAAAAGCGGAGACCCGATACAAATTGCCAAGATATTGGCCGGTTTTCACTAATCACCAGAAATGAACACTATGATTGCAGAAACAAACATCAGCCTCAAAGTTCCATTCAATGAAAAAGACCAGGCCAAAACACTAGGTGCGCGTTGGAACGCGGAATCTAAGCACTGGTATGTGCCGCAGGGTGTTGATGCGGCACCTTTTGAAAAGTGGTTCACGGTTTCACCGAATTTAGCGCCCACGCAGTCTGCCGCTAAACCTGTGGCACAAGCTAATGCAGGGATCACCGCGCAAAATGCACCGTTTGATAATGATATTGATGCCATTAACGCAAGATTGCGTGATGCTTATGAATCGTTTGATGGTGATCCTTTTTAGTATTGCATGGCTCGCCGTAAACATCACAACGTTTATGTGATTGAGTTGTCAAAAGACGTGCTTTTTGAAGCAAAATTCAAGAAGTGCAATCCAAATTACATGGCAGGCAAGCCTTGTGTGTACGTAGGTATGACAGGTTTGGATCCAGATGTGCGTTTTGATAAGCACAAAGCAGGCATTCAATCCAACCGATACGTTATGCAATATGGAATACGTTTATTGCCTGACCTCTATGAAGGTTTTAATCCCATGACTTATGAAGAGGCTTCTACAATGGAAATTGAGATTGGAATTGATTTAAGGAGTGCGGGTTTTGGAGTTTGGCAAGCTTAGCCAGCATAGGCGCGTCAGCTAAGCATAATGCGTTGTAAGTTTCATTTGCGCAATCGCTTATAATGTAACGCATGAAAACTTTAAAACCGCCAACAGCTACCACTGAAGTACCTGAACCACCCGCTACCGCCTTATTCACGCAACCCAAAAACCCTTTGCATGGCATAACATTAGAGGCAATCGTGACGGCGTTGCAGGCGCATTATGGCTGGGCTGGCTTGGCAGAACGTATTCCTGTCAATTGTTTTAGCCATGACCCTAGTATTAACTCTAGCCTCAAGTTTTTGCGTAAAACACCGTGGGCGCGTACTAAAGTGGAAAATCTTTACGTATTGACTTTGCGTGACATGAATCATTCGGAATAATCTATGATTCTTGCTTTTGCCAAGACTCATCAGGCTAGCTTGCAAAGCTATTTTGTTGTTTAAGCAATAAGACACTTATTGCTATAATCTCTCTAGTTGAAAGTTACTCTCAGCT
>JBARQL010000128.1:0-7551 GCA_049643685.1 Methylotenera sp. | reverse complement strand
ATGGCTACACGTATAGCGCGATTCCTATTGCTTGCGCGGCCGCCATCACCACGCTAGATATTTTTAAAACTGAGCAGTTAGAAAGCCGCGCTGCCAATTTAAGCCCTTATTTTGAGCAAGCTGCGCACAGCATAAAAGGGTTGCCGATGGTAAAAGATATACGCAATATTGGGCTGGTGGCAGGCATTGAGTTTGAGACGATTGCGGGCAAAGTGGGCGCATTTGCGTTTGCCACTTATTTAAAATGCTATGAGCTTGGCCTGCACGTGCGCTACACAGGTGACATTATTGCGATTTCACCGCCACTCACCATAGAAAAACACGAAATTGACCGCATATTTAACACGCTTAGCGATGCCATTCAATATGTGACAAGCCAAGGTGAAGCGGGCTTAAAAGCGAATAATTACCTTAAAAATGAGCAGGATTGGGCGATGCACCAGCAATCTGCCAACTAACACTTAACAAAAAAATATAGATTATTGGAGCCACAAAAATGAGTAGTAAAACCATCGGCCACTACATTAACGGTCAACATGTTGCAGGCACTAGCGGCAGACTGAGTGACGTATATAACCCCGCCACGGGTGAAGTGCAAGCCAAACTTTGCAATGCTAATGTCTTAGAAACAGAAGCCACCATTGCCGCCGCCCAAGCCGCTTTTCCCGCGTGGTCTGCCACGCCAGCCTTGCGCCGCGCGCGCATCATGTTTAAATTTAAAGCCCTGCTTGATGAACACGCCAACGACTTAGCCAAAGCCATTTCTTTAGAACACGGCAAAACTATTTCTGACGCACGCGGCGAAGTGACGCGTGGCATTGAAGTCGTCGAATTTTCTTGCGGCATGCCACACTTAATGAAAGGCGACTTTAACGATAATGTTGGCACAGGCATTGATACTTACAGTATGCACCAGCCGCTTGGCGTGGTGGCAGGCATTACACCGTTTAACTTTCCTATCATGGTACCGTTGTGGATGATTCCGATGGCACTCGCAACAGGCAACACATTTGTATTAAAGCCTTCTGAAAAAACGCCTAGCGCCAGTTTAATGATTGCCGATTTATTGGCGCAAGCTGGTCTGCCAGCGGGGGTATTCAACATCATCAATGGCGACAAAGAAGCCGTGGATGTCTTGCTTACCGACAAGCGTATACAGGCGATTAGCTTTGTCGGTTCAACACCGATTGCCGAATACATTTACAGCACAGCCACCAAAAATGGCAAGCGCGTACAAGCATTAGGCGGCGCTAAAAACCACTTGGTGGTGATGCCAGATGCGGATTTAGATCAAGTGGCGGATGCCTTGATTGGCGCAGGCTATGGCTCCGCTGGTGAGCGCTGTATGGCGATTTCAGTCGCAGTAACCGTCGGCAATGTTGCCGATGCCTTAGTTGAAAAACTAAAAGAAAAAGTCAAAACCATCACTATTGATCAAGGTTTAAATGAAAATGCCGATATGGGGCCATTGGTAACGCCGCAACACTTTGCCAAGGTGAAAGAATATGTAGATTTAGGGGTTACCGAAGGTGCAAAACTGGTGATTGATGGCCGAGGTTATTCACACAAAGGCCATGGCCATGGCCATAAAGATTACGACAACGGCTTCTTTTTAGCACCCTGTTTATTCGACCATGTCACTAAAGACATGCGCATTTATCAAGAAGAAATTTTTGGTCCTGTATTATGCGTAGTGCGTGCAGAAACATTTGAAGAAGCATTAAAATTAGTGAATGACCACGAATTTGGTAATGGCACCGCCATTTTTACCCGTGATGGCGAAGCGGCACGTGAGTTCACCAACCGCGTACAAGTTGGCATGGTCGGCGTCAATGTGGCAATTCCTGTGCCGATTGCCTTCCACAGCTTTGGCGGCTGGAAACGCTCATTGTTTGGCGACCATCACATATACGGCATGGATGGTGTACGCTTCTATACGCGCCTGAAAACGACCACTTCACGCTGGCCAGCCAGCAATAAAAGTATGGGTTCAGAATTTGTCATGCCGACGATGAAATAATTAACATTCATAAAAATATAAGCTAAAAATATGTCTTCTTTAAAACACGCTGCTGAACTCATTAAAAAAAATAAAATCACCGAAGTAGAATGCGTATTCCCCACCATCAACGGCACATTGCGCGGCAAAGTGATGCGTGGCCATGACTTTGCGAATGGTAAAGAATTGCGCATTGCCCGAGCCGTGATTTTACAAACCATTAATGGTGAATACTGTGATGAACATGTGATAGGCGCGACAGATAACGATACTATACTTAAACCTGATTACAGCACTTTTAAGCTATTGCCGTGGCAGCCACAACGCGCATGGGTGCTGCATGACTGCATGAATTTTGATGGCACGCCTTCAACACATGCACCGCGTAATGTACTTAAAAAGGTGTTAGCACAATATGATGCTCTGGGGTTAAAGCCAGTAGTTGCGCCAGAAATTGAGTTTTATTTATTTAAACGCGATGGCCAAGAAGCAACAGGTTTTACGCCACCCAGCATGCGCGGTGGCAGTATCGAATTAGAACGTCAAATGGGTTATAGCCTTAACTCCACCGCTGAAATGCGCGATTTTTGGCAAGCGCTGCAAGCCGCTTTTGATGCGCTAGAAATCCGCACCGACACTTGGCTGCATGAAATGGCGCCCAATCAGTTTGAAATCAATCTGCTACATGGTGACGCGTTGAAACTTGCCGATGAAGTAGTACTGTTTAAATATGTTATGCGTGAAATCGCGGCCCAACATGGCTTAAATGCAGTTTTTATGGCAAAACCACTAGCCGATTATGATGGTAGCTCTATGCATTTACACCAAAGCATTGTCGATCGCAAAGGCAACAATATCTTTAGTGATAAAAACGGTGAAGCTACGCCAGATTTTTATGCCTATATTGCAGGCCTGCAACACTATATGGCCGATTTAATGCCATTGATGGCGCCCTACTTTAACTCGTGGCGCCGCTATGCGCCTGGCACACAAGCGCCTGTTAACCTGCAATGGGGGCATGATAATCGTACCATCGGCTTACGTGTGCCTCACGCCAACCCAGCAGCTCGACGCGTAGAAAACCGCTTTGCTGGCAGTGATGCCAACCCTTATTTGGCAATGGCGGCTTCACTCGCTTGCGGCTTACGTGGCATGCAAAGAAAACTCAAACCTACCGCACCAATCGATGATAAAGATGGTTACGACTTTCCGCGCGAAATTGCCATTGGTTTGGAAAGTGCAATCACGCAACTTAAGCAAAGCAAGCCTGCACGTGAAATGTTTGGCGATGCATTGATTGATGCTTTTTGTAACGTGAAAGAAATCGAACTTGCGCACTTTATGTATGAAGTGAGCAGCTGGGATAGACGCTATTTGGCTCTACAAGTCTAAGCCTAGTGAATTAAGCTAATTGCGACTACTTTTAAATGGTGTCAGTGAACGTTGATACTATTTTCTGTAACAATAATCCTGTCGCCGCAAAACCGAACGGTGCAGTAACGCACACGCTTGAACCATAACCTGCGCAATTTAGCCCTGTAATTGCGTTGCTTTCTGCTTCACACATCGCTTCTGGCTTAATTGCTTCTTCATCTGAATACACACACATCACACCCAATTGCGTGGATTTGTCTGAAGTATTAGCAGTTGCTTTTGCAAAACCACTGCTTTTAGTAAAACCATGGTCACGCCTTAACAAATTACGCACTTTTGCCAGCAATTTATCATGGCTCACCAAGCTCAAATCCGCCTGCTTAATGCGCGATGCATCTAAGCGCCCGCCTGCAGCGCCTGTCATCACTAAAGGAATTTGGTTGGTTTTACAAAAAGCCGCAATCGCCGCTTTGGCTTTGGCATCATCAATGCAATCGACAATGCCGCTGTAGGGCTGATTCAGCAAAGTGCTGATATTTTCAGGCGTGACAAAATCTTCAATTTCAATGACATTTGCATTTGGGTTAATCAACTTGATCCGCTCAGCCATCGCCGTGACTTTCGCTTGTCCAAATGCTCCATCCAACGCATGCAATTGGCGATTCACATTCGATTCCGCAATATTATCTAAATCGACCAAGGTAATCGTGCCCACCGCATTGCGCGCCACCGCCTCTGCCGCCCACGAACCCACACCGCCAATACCAATCACGCAGATGTGCGCGGCTTGCAACTTGGCTAAACCTTCAGCCCCATAAAGACGTGAAACGCCCCCAAAACGACGGGCAAAATGAATGTCTTCTTGCATATGGAAAACCCAACGATTGAATATTCAACATCATAGCGATGCTGCTGAAAATAGGCTAATACTAGGCGAAAAAATATCGCCTTTTGAAACGCATTTTACCCTCGATAAAATATAATGCCTCTGCAAGCCTTATTCTACAAGGCTTGCAGAGCCTCGAAATAAGATGAGGTGATAAATAAGTGGATTAAGTCAAAATAAAAGGCAGTTTGTAGGGCGCAAATAGAACCTAGGGCGGACTCGCGAAAGTAGTCCGCCGAATGGCAAAATACAACATGCGGCGTATTATGTTTCACCAATACGCCCAACTAAAATCCATTCTTTATCTAAAACACTCACTACACATCATTTCACCTGCCAGCTAATCCTTATAAAATATGGATTCCTGAGGAATTAAAATCTCTCGGGCAATTTTTGGCTATTTTTTAAACAAAATATTGCGCCAAAAATTTAAGTTTCTAACACCACAAAAGCGGCGGCTAAATTTTTTTCATCACTTATGCTAATGTGCGTTTGATTAATATTTTTGGTCTGCATAAAAGCCAGCAATTCATCCGCCAAAATCAAAATCGGCTTACCCAATTCGTCATGTGAAACTGCGATATTTTCAAAAGTGGCGGGTGTGCGCAAACCTGTCCCTAATGCTTTTGAGAAGGCTTCTTTTGCTGCAAAACGTTTAGCGATAAAGCGTGCTTTAATATGCGCCTCTTTGTGGTGCAAAGCTAAATAGCTCGCCAATTCACTTTCAGCCAAAATGCGCTTAGCAAATTCATCACCAAATTGGTTGATGGAAGCCTCTATGCGCGCCACTTCTACGATATCTGTGCCAATGCCGTAAATCATAAGCGGTAGCGCAATGATGTGTTTATAAAAAGCAGCATTTTTAGCTAGGCGAAAATTCTTTAATTAACGCTTTCATCTCACGCACTGCGTTATCCCAGCCTACAAACAGCGCGTGCGCGACAATCGCATGGCCGATATTGAGTTCGTCTATGCCTTCAATTGCGGCAATTTCATGCACGTTATGATAGTGCAAACCGTGGCCGGCATTGACCACCAAGCCGAGTGATAAGCCGTGTGCTACCGCATCTTTAATACGTTGTAATTCGCAAGCTTTATCTGCTGGATTTTCAGCATCGGCAAACGTGCCTGTATGTAGTTCTATCACTGGTGCACCAGTTTTTTTGGCAGCATCAATTTGAGCATTGTCTGGGCCAATAAATAATGAAACGCGGATGTTGGCATCTGATAATTTTTTAACGGCTTTTTGCACGTTGGCAAAGTTGCCAGTGACATCTAAACCGCCTTCAGTGGTACGTTCTTCGCGCCGCTCAGGCACTAAACAAACGTCTTGTGGTGCGACTTCTAAGGCAATCGCCACCATTTCATCGGTGACCGCGCATTCAAGATTCATGCGGGTTTGCAGCAAGCCGCATAAAGCGAATACATCGGCATCTTGCATGTGACGACGGTCTTCACGCAGATGCAGCGTAATGCTATCTGCGCCGGATTGCTCCGCGCGCAAAGCCGCTTGCACAACGCTGGGATATTTAGTGCCACGCGCTTGGCGAATAGTGGCTACGTGGTCGATATTTACACCTAATTTAATCATAACTCTTGTAAATCCATCAGTAGTTGTCTGGTATGTAAGGGTTTATCCCCTAGATAATGGGCCAGCAAATAACGCATCAGTTGTTTGCTTTGACTTTGTGTCTGGCTGTTTTCGTAATCATCGTTTGCCATATCAAGCAAAGTGCTACCGTTTAATTGTACGCCATTTCTGGCGGCATTTAACGCACATGCGCCATGTTCAGCTTCGTATCGGTAATATTTGTCTGCAAAGATAATTTCACCATACTCGTCAGCAATGAGCGGCACAGCGTAGCCTAGTTCTTGAAGTAACTTGAGTTCAAAGCGGCGCAAATGTGTGGCTAATGCGGTTGTTTGGCTTAATGTACTGAGTGTGGCTTGGTAGTAATCAAACAGCGTTTCGTGGGCATCCTCGCGCGGTAGCAAACGTAAAAGCAGTTCGTTCATGTAAAAACCGCACATCAAAGCTTCACCTTGCAGATTGACTAAACCATGCGCCCAATCTAAGCTGTGTAAGGTTTTAAGCTCATTCTTGCCAGACCAAGTACCTGATAACAGTTGAAACGATTGCAACATGCCGCGCATGGCAGAACGCGGTCTGCGCGCGCCCTTGGCCACAGCAGCTACGCGACCAAATTGCTGGCTAAATAACTCTACGACTAAACTCGTTTCTTTAAAAGGATAGCTGTGCAGCACGTACACCGCTTGGTTGTCTTGACGAAGGTTGTTGCTTGCTAACGCCATTACTTTTTTAACGAGTATTAATAACCCAAGCTTTTCAACGCACGCGCGTTATCGGCCCAGCCGCCCTGCACTTTTACCCAGGTTTCCAAATACACTTTACCGCCGAACAGCTTTTCCATATCTTGTCTGGCTTCAGTCGAAATTTGCTTCAGCTTCTCGCCGCCCTTGCCGATAATCATCGGTTTTTGGCTGTCTTTATCGACAATAATCGCAGCAAAAATACGGCGCAAGTTTTTCACCACTTCAAATTTTTCAATTTCAACCGCAACCGCATAAGGCACTTCGTCACCGAGCAATCTAAATATCTTTTCACGGATTAATTCAGCGGCTAAAAAGCGTTCATTCTTATCGGTCAGTTCATCTTCGCCATAAATTGCCGCTTGCTCTGGTAAAAACTGGCGTGTGGCTTCCAGCAACTCGTCCAGATACAGGCTTTTTTTAGCACTCACAGGAACAATGCCAGCAAATGGATGCAGTAAATCAAAATCTTGAATGAGTGGTAGCAAATTATTTTTATCACCCATTAAATCAGCTTTGTTCACCACCAATAAAACGGGTTTATCCTTGGGCAAAAGGCTTAACACTTTTTCATCCGCTTCGCCCAATTTCATCGGCTCGATAACAAACAACACAACGTCTACTTCTGTGAGCACTTGGGTGACGGTTTTATTCAGCCCTTTATTTAAGGTATTAAGATGCTTTTGCTGAAAGCCAGGCGTATCCACAAATAAAAATTGTGTGTCTTGTGTCGTGTGAATGCCCAACATACGATGGCGAGTGGTTTGGGCTTTTCGTGAGGTAATCGCTAATTTCGTACCCAGAATATGATTGAGCAAGGTGGATTTACCGACATTTGGCCGGCCAACAATCGCGACTGTCCCACATTTAAATGGTCGCTTGGGTGATAATGCTGAGTCTAAGCGATCGTCGTTAACATCACTCATGGCTTGATTCTGTCATTTTTGATTCTGTCATTTTT
>JBARQL010000127.1:0-28824 GCA_049643685.1 Methylotenera sp. | reverse complement strand
TAAAATGACCTTGAAGCTGGCTAGACAGTCGCCGCTCACGAAAGTGGGGGGAGGAAAGTCCGGGCTGCGCAGAGCGGGATGACGGCTAACAGCCGTACGCTGAAAGCTGGAAACAGTACAAGGCGCGGAATAGGGCCACAGAGACGAGTATATTACGGTTCGCCGTAATGGATGTGAAACGCGGTAACCTCCATCTGCAGCAAGACCAAATAGGCTGGCATTTTACCTTCGGGTAATAAGGCGTGGCTCGCGCTGCCAGCGGGTAGGTTGCTTGAGCGTACAAGTAATTGTGCGCCTAGATGAATGACTGTCAGCCTTAGCGATAAGGCCTACAGAACCCGGCTTATCGGCCAGCTTCAATTTTTTTATTTTTGTACCGCCTTAGCGCCTTAGTGACCTTGTAGGAGCGACGACCCGTCGCGATTGCTACATTGCTTCGCGACGGGTCATCGCTCCTACATCGCTAGTAAACTCCTCATGTAAATTACTCGCCAATTACAATTCAAACGCTTTCATCATTGTCCTAATAATCTACATTCACTTAATTTCGTATGTACTTAATTTATAAGGATATTATTTTTATTACAAAAATGCGCTAAGTCATTGACCTATAAAGAGAAAATACTTAAAAAGGGCTTGCATTGCCCTATTTTTTTATCTATAGTTCTACTTAGTGGGGAAAAGTGGGTTTTTGTGGAGATTTTCACTTGAATCGTTTCTAATCGAAACTAAGGGCGGTTAGAGTTTCCTCACTTTTTTCATCATATTTTTTACTAATTTAGGTTGATTATTTAAACATGTTTCGCGGAGCAACATCATTGAGTTTGGATGCTAAAGGCAGATTAGCAGTACCAACTAAGCACAGGGAGGCTTTGCAGCTTCAATGTGCTGGTGATTTGGTGTTGACCGCGCATCCGCATCGCTGCTTGTTGCTATATCCGCAACCTGCTTGGGAGCCAATACAGGCCAAGATGATGGCGTTGTCATCATTCGATAAGCAAGCAAGTGCTTTGCAACGTTTGATTGTTGGGCATGCAGAAGACGTGGCGATGGATAGCGCTGGCCGCATGTTGGTTTCACCTGTGTTGCGGGATTTTGCAGGTTTAGATAAAGAGGTAATGTTGGTGGGTCAAGGTAGCCATTTTGAGTTGTGGGGCATGGAAGCTTGGCGTGCGCAACTTGCACAGGTAATGCAGGATGACAATTTTACGATGCCATCAGAACTCGAGGGCTTCTCGCTGTGATTAAGGGCGTGAACAGCGCACCCACCAAAGCCTTATTGTCTCCAAAAAAAGCGTCTGCAAAAGGCGCTTTAAATTTAGAAAAGCCGCAAACAGAAGTGTCTGAGTTACCAAGTCCAAATTCCCATATCACGGTACTGCTTGATGAAGCAGTGCAGGCTTTGGCAATTAAGGCAGATGGCGTTTATGTGGATGGCACGTTTGGTCGCGGCGGGCATACAAAAAAAATTTTAGAACAGTTAGGCAGCGCGGGAAGATTGATTGCGTTTGACCGCGATTTGAAGGCGATTGAATCAAGTAAAGCAATTACAGACGTGCGTTTTAGCATGGTGCATAGCCATTTTTCGGGTATGCAAGCCAAGCTAAATTCAATGGGCTTTTTAAAAGTAGACGGCATTTTGTTGGATTTAGGCATTTCATCACCGCAAATAGATGATGCCAGCAGAGGCTTTAGTTTTAGATACGATGCGCCGCTGGATATGCGTATGGATCAAAGTGGTGGTCAAACGGCGGCAGATTTTCTCGCTACTGTGACGGAGCAATATTTAGGGGAGGTTATAAAGAATTATGGTGAAGAACGGTTTGCTAAGCAGATTGCAAGGGCGATTATTAAGGAGCGCAATGACGGGCGCGCCATCACCACTACAGGGCAACTTGCCAAGGTCGTGGCAGGGGCAGTCACGCGGTTTGAGCCAGGGCAGAACCCTGCAACGCGCACCTTTCAAGCTCTACGGATTTTCATCAATCAAGAGCTTGAGGAGTTATCGTTAACCATGCCGCAGTGCTTGGCATTGTTGGCGCCACAAGGTCGATTGGCGGTGATTAGTTTTCACTCGCTGGAAGACCGTATCGTGAAGCAATTTATTCGCGACCAAGTGAATACGGATAACTTGCCTGCCAACTTTCCTGTACGTGCGGCAGATTTGCCACAACCAAAAATGGTCAATGTAGGCAAGGCAATTAAACCTAGCGCTAGAGAAATAAAAAGTAATCCGCGCTCACGTAGTGCGGTGTTACGCGTGGCAGAAAGAACGTTAGAGAAAGACCGTAAGTGAAATGACACGTTTGAATATCATTTTGTTTTTCGCGCTCATTCTTTCAGGGCTGGGCTTGGTTAATTCGCAGCATAAAGCGCGCAACCTCTATTTTGGGCTTGAGCAATTGAGTCAAGAGGCAAAGCAGTTTGAGCAAGAATATGGCCAACTACAACTTGAACAGAGTACCTGGGCAATGCATTCACGTATAGAACTTGTGGCTACGCAGCAATTGCAAATGCAGGTACCCGATGCTAAACGTGTTCAAGTGGTGACTCTGGGTGAATCAATATCTCCTATAACAACAGAAACTCAGCTAGTCAGTCCGTCAGCGCAACCTAATTTGCAACTGAAGGGTGCGCCATAATGGCCATGCATACGCCTCCAATTGTGGTAAAGCTGCCAGCGTGGCGCCGTCGACTATTGTTACTTGCAGTGATATTGGGCTTTTTGGCATTATTGGGGCGTAGTGTTTATTTGCAAAGTTTTCATAAAAAGTTTTTACAGGAAAAGGGTGATGCTCGCTACAGTCGTACGCTCGTTTTGCCATCTCATCGTGGAAAAATAACAGACCGGTA
The DNA here is from genome assembly GCA_049643685.1 of Methylotenera sp. Classification (GTDB taxonomy): domain Bacteria; phylum Pseudomonadota; class Gammaproteobacteria; order Burkholderiales; family Methylophilaceae; genus Methylotenera. The sequence continues at coordinate 25,971 of JBARQL010000127.1, read as the reverse complement.
TGGAGAGCTGCTAGCGATTAGTTCGCCAGTTGAATCGGTATGGGCAAGTCCACCAGATGTGGAAATAACTGCAGAAAAAACCAAACAAATTGCCAGTTTATTAGGGATCGCACCGACAGACATTAGTAAGAAATTGGTGAATACAGAGCGCGAATTTGTCTATCTTAAACGTAGACTGCCGCCAGAACTAGCTGCGCAAGTGATGAAAGTTGGCGTGCCTGGCATATATTTGCAGCGGGAATATAAACGTTATTACCCAGCAGGTGAGGTAACTGCGCATTTGGTAGGCTTTACAAGCGTGGATGATAAAGGTCAAGAAGGGTATGAGTTGGCGATGAATGCATTCCTATCAGGTAAAGAGGGGAGTCGGCGCGTGATTAAAGATAGAGCCGGGCATATTGTCGAGGATCTGGAAGCGGTTGATGTGCCACAAGATGGCCGTGATGTAGTACTTTCGATTGATCGTAGGATTCAGTATCTAGCGCACCGTGAGTTGGCCAAAGCTGTTGAGTTGCGCAAGGCGCTAGCAGGAGCGGCTGTAGTATTGGATGCTAAAACTGGCGAAGTGCTGGCGATGGTCAACGTGCCCACTTACAACCCAAATAACCCGGTAAATATTAAAGGTAAAACACGTAACCGCGCGATTGTAGATATGTTTGAGCCAGGCTCGACCATGAAGCCGGTCACCGTAGCTGCAGGCCTGGAATCTGGCCAATATCAGCCAGATACCAAAATTCAAACCGCACCTGGCAGTTTAACAATTGGTCCTGCAACCATCCATGATTCGCATGCACACGGCGTTTTGACTGTGGCTGAGGTGATTCAAAAATCCTCAAATGTAGGCGCATCTAAAATAGCCTTGTCGTTAGACCGTTTATATATGTGGAATACGTTTAATCAACTCGGCTTTGGGTCAAAAACGAATATTGGTTTTCCTGGAGAAGCGGCAGGTAGGGTGCGGGATTACAGAAAATGGCGGCCAATCGAGCAGGCTACGATGTCGTTCGGTCATGGCATTAGTGTCACGCTTTTGCAATTAGCAAGGGCTTACACAGTGTTTGCGAATGACGGGGAATTAAAGCCAGTTTCATTATTAAAGCTACAAGATTCGCCAGTTGGTGCGCAAGTATTTAGCGCAAAAACTGCAAATGAAATGAAAGACATGCTTGAAATGGTAGTAAAGCCAGGTGGAACCGCACTCAAGGCTCAGGTGGTGGGTTATCGCGTGGCTGGTAAGACAGGCACAACACACAAGTTAGGCCCGCATGGCTATGAAAAGGATAAATATGTAGGTTCGTTTGTAGGAATGGCGCCAGCATCGAGCCCACGCTTAATCATGGCGGTGATGATTGATGAGCCGAGTATCGAGAATGACCAATACTACGGCGGTACGGTTGCTGCACCAGTGTTTAGTGCGGTGATGGCAGATGCGCTAAGGATGTTGGCAGTACCGCAAGATTCGCCGAATACCAATATTGTGATTCAGGAAGATGTGCCTGAGGGTGTTGATGATGTGAAGGAGATCATATGAGTGAGCTCTTACAATTTGGTCATTTGCGCCAAAAATATACTTCAATCACTGCAGATAGCCGCCAAGTGCAAGTCGGCTCGCTATTTTTGGCTTATCCGGGAACCAATAGTGATGGCAGAGAATACATTCCACAGGCCATTCAGGCGGGCGCGGCAGCCGTCATATGGGAAGGTGGACCCCATCAAAAAAGTGAATTTGTTTGGCAGACAGATTGGCAAGTAAGCAATACGCCATTAAAAAATTTAAAGCACCAAGTTGGGCTAATTGCGGCGGAGTTTTACGGCCAACCCTCTAGTCAATTGACCATGATAGGCGTAACGGGTACTAACGGTAAAACTTCTGTAAGCCAATGGATTGCACAATGTTTAACGAGTCTGGGTAAAAAAACTGCGGTGCTGGGCACTATCGGTAATGGTTTTTTTGAGGCTCAAGTGGAAGCTGTAAATACCACACCAGATGCGATTTTATTGCAAAGTATGCTAGCAGATTTTGTCGCAAAAAAAGCTGATGCAGTGGTAATGGAAGTGTCGTCCCATGGTTTAGACCAGGGGCGCGTCAATGGTGTGGAGTTCGATATTGCCGTGTTGACCAATTTGAGCCGTGATCACTTGGATTATCACGGCACGATGGAGGCTTATGGAGAGGCCAAGCAGAAACTTTTTTTCTGGCAAGACTTAAGCGCGGCGATTGTGAATGTGGATGATGTTTTTGGGAAATCGCTTGCGAGCAAATTGAAAGCGCAAGCTAAGTCATACATGACTTACGGCTTTGAAGTGGCAGATGTTAGTGGAAGTGAATTGAAGCTGCATGACACTGGTTTGAGTATGCAAGTGAGCACGCCTCAAGGCTCAGCCATGCTAAATGCACCAGTACTCGGCCGCTTTAATGCGTACAACGTGTTGGCTGTGTTGTCCACGCTATTGGCGCTCAAAGTAAATTTGGCAGATGCGGTAGCGGCTATCGCGACAATTAAGCCAGTGCTGGGTCGTATGCAGCAATTTGGTGGTGGGGATTTACCGTTGGTAGTGGTCGATTATGCACACACGCCAGACGCTTTAGAAAAAGTATTAGGCACGCTAAAAGAGCAAGCGCAAGGTCAGTTGATTTGTGTGTTTGGCTGCGGAGGAGACCGTGATGCTGGTAAACGCCCATTGATGGGCGCAGTTGCAAGCAAATTGGCGAATGTGGTGATAGTCACAACTGACAATCCGCGTGGTGAAAACCCTGACGCCATTATTGGTGAGGTTGTCAGTGGTATAGGCGAAAAATTTGTAGTTGAGCCAGATCGTGCTAAAGCGATACACCAAGCAATTCAGTTAGCAAAACGGGGCGATATTATTTTAGTCGCAGGCAAAGGTCATGAAAATTATCAAGAAATTTCAGGCGTGAAATACCCGTTTGATGATGCGCTAATCGCGCAAGCCGCATTAAAAAATTATCAGACTGCAGGCAAAGTGAGGGCCTCGGTATGATGCGCCTTTCAGAAGCTGCGAATGTATTGCAAGGCAGGCTTATTGGCTTAGATATGGTGTTTACTAGTGTTGGTACGGATAGCCGCAATATCGCACAAGGACAATTATTCGTTGCACTCAAAGGCCCCCACTTTGATGGGCATCATTTTGCGGCTGAAGCCATTAAACAAGGCGCTGCGGCTGTATTGGTTGATAACCCTGAGTTAGGGGTGGAGCCGGCGATTGTGGTGCAGGATACACGTCTGGCGTTAGGTCAGTTGGCGGCATACTGGCGTAGCCAATTTAATATACCAGTGGTTGCGGTGACTGGCAGTAACGGCAAAACGACTACCAAGGAAATGTTGACTGCGATTTTAAGTGAAGCGGCTGGCGGTACCGATAAAGTGCATTCGACCTATGGCAATTTAAATAATGATATTGGTTTGCCGCTTACTTTGTTAAAAATGAATGCACGTCATCAGTACGCAGTGATTGAAATGGGCATGAATCACTTGGGCGAAATTGAGTATTTAACGCACATCGCCAAACCGAATGTGGCAGTGATTAACAATGCCGGCACGGCCCATATTGGTGAACTAGGTTCTCGCGACAACATCGCAAAAGCCAAAGGTGAAATTTTTGCAGGATTAGACGCTAATGGCATAGCGGTTATCAATGCCGATGATGAGTATGCGGAGTATTGGGAAACGTTAAACTCAGAAAGAAAGGTTGTGACGTTTGGTCTGAATCTAGGGGCGGACATCACTGCATCTTTTAAAGAGGAAGATGGTTTTAGTTCAGTCAATTTAACTACCCCCAGTGGCAAAGTCAGCTTCAAATTGAATGTTCAAGGCCAGCACAATATCAGCAATGCTTTAGCTGCTGGCGCAACTGCGTACGCATTAGGGGTGAGCAACACGAATATCGCACAAGGCCTCCAGAGTTTTGCTGGCGTGTATGGTCGCCTTGAGCGCAAGGCGGGTGTCAATGGCGCAATTGTGATTGACGATACTTATAACGCCAATCCAGACTCAATGAAGGCGGCTATTGATGTTCTGGCCCAACAAGATGGGGAGAAAATCCTGGTGCTTGGTGATATGGGGGAGCTGGGGACCGATGCTTTAACCATGCATATGGAAATTGGTACATATGCAAAAGTGGCGGGGCTGAGCACGCTTTATTGCTTAGGTGAGTTAAGTCAGGCCATGGTGAATGGATTTGGAGTTGGTAAGGGTGAAAGCGCAGGCGCAAAACATTTTAATAGTGTTGAAGCGATTGTTGAAGCGATATTGCCGCAAATGAAGCAAGGTGTCACGGTCCTGGTAAAAGGTTCGCGTTTTATGAAAATGGAACGCGTTGTGCGTTTGCTGGTAAATCAATAATACGATTTTTGGAGGCGGTAGATGTTACTTGAATTAGCGCAGTGGTTAGCCAAAACACAACATATACGTGGCTTCTATGTGTTTGATTATATTACATTACGTGCAGTGTTGGCGACGTTGACTGCATTGGCTATTTCGTTATTGGTTGGCCCTGGCATGATACGCAAACTCACAGAATATAAAGTCGGGCAAGCTGTGCGTGATGATGGACCGCAAACGCATTTAATTAAGGCGGGCACCCCAACCATGGGTGGTGCTTTGATATTGGTGTCGATTGCAGTTGCGACTTTACTTTGGGGCGACTTAAGTAACCGTTTTGTCTGGGTAGTGTTAGTCACGACGCTGGGGTTTGGAGCGGTTGGCTGGGTAGATGATTATCGCAAAGTGGTCTACAAAAATCCAAAAGGTCTATCAGCCAAAGCCAAGTACTTTTGGCAAAGTTTGATTGGTGTAGTCGTTGCAGTATTTTTGTATAAAACAGCTAAAACACCAGTGGAAACTACATTAATCGTACCATTTTTTAAGCACTGGGTAATTCCATTAAGCGCTTTGGGTTTTATGGTGCTGACTTATTTGGTGATTGTCGGCAGCAGTAATGCGGTGAATTTAACCGATGGCCTAGATGGTCTGGCGATTATGCCTACGGTGATGGTGGCAAGCGCATTGGGCATATTTGCCTACTTGGCAGGCCATTTATATTTCTCAAAATATTTAGGTATTCCGTATGTAGCAGGCGCAGGTGAACTGTTGGTATTTTGCGCCGCAATGGCAGGCGCTGGCTTAGGGTTCTTATGGTTTAACGCCTATCCCGCCGAAGTGTTCATGGGGGATGTTGGGGCATTGGCGCTCGGTGCTGCGCTTGGTGTGGTGGCGGTCATTGTGCGACAGGAAATCGTGTTGTTTATTATGGGTGGCGTATTTGTGATGGAGACATTTTCCGTTGCGGCGCAAGTGTTGTATTTCAAATACACCAAAAGCAAATATGGTGAAGGACGGCGTATCTTTTTAATGGCGCCGCTTCACCATCACTATGAGCAAAAGGGTTGGAAAGAAACGCAAGTAGTCGTGCGCTTCTGGATTATCAGCATGGTACTGGTATTGATTGGCCTTGCTAGCTTAAAAATTAGATAGCTTAGCCTGAAAATTTAATAGAAATGAAAATGGAATTAAAAGACAAAAACGTGCTGGTGTTAGGATTGGGTGATACTGGCCTATCCGCTTTGCGTTGGTTAGAACGCCAAGGCGCGCGCTTGTCTGTCGCCGATACGCGTGAGAACCCACCTGGAATCGAAGCGCTGGCAGCTGAATTACCTACGGTCAAGGTATATGGAGGTGCCTTTACTGTGGCGATGTTTAATGACGTTGATTTGATTGTTGTCAGCCCTGGTGTTTCATTAAACGAGCTGGAAATTCAAGCGGCTATTGCGCGTGGCGTGCAGGTGGTAGGTGACGTCGAATTGTTTGCCCAATATCGCCCAACAAGTGCCAAAGTAATCGCAATTACAGGTGCAAACGGTAAAACTACAGTGACAACCCTGGTGGGCGAAATGTGTAAGGCGGCAGGCTTAAAAACCATCGTCGCAGGCAATATCGGCTTACCAGTGCTTGAAGTTTTAAGCATGGAAACACCCGATGTTTACGTGCTTGAACTATCCAGCTTTCAGTTGGAAACCACCAATACCTTGCAAATAGATGCAGCCACAATGCTTAATCTGTCTGAAGATCACATGGATAGATATGCAAGTTTTCAAGACTATGCGATAGCAAAAGCACGTATATTTTACAACACAAAATTGCAAGTACTCAACCGTGACGATGCTTGGAGCATGCTGATGGCGCGGCCGAAATTAGCACAAGTAACGTTTGGCCTAGGGGTGCCTAGTGATGGCGAGTATGGTTTACAACAGAAACAAGGTAATGCTTGCCTTGATACAAGTCATGAAACACACCTTGAAACATGGCTGTGTTTTGGCGACAAGGAATTGTTAAATATTCGTGACTTGAAAATATCAGGTTTGCATAATGCGGCAAATGCCTTGGCAGCGGTTGCGTTGTGTCGTGGTATCGGCATTGATTATGCGCCGATTATTCAAACGCTCTATAACTTTAGAGGATTGCCGCACCGTATGGAATGGGTGGCCAATATAGACGAGGTCGATTACTACGATGATTCAAAAGGGACCAATGTCGGGGCAACCTGCGCTGCGTTATCTGGATTGCCGCAAAAAATAGTGTTAATTGCCGGTGGCGATGGCAAAGGTCAGGATTTTTCTCCGCTCAAAGAAGCAGTATCAGTCAACGCACGCGCAGTAGTTCTGATCGGGCGTGATGCAGCCTTGATAGAAGCTGCTTTATTACCAACGCAAGTGCCGTTATATCGCGCAATCGATCTGCCTGAAGCAGTCAATATCGCTAAAAAACTTGCCCTATCAGGCGATGCCGTATTGCTTTCGCCCGCCTGTGCGAGTTTTGATATGTTTAAAAATTACATCCATCGTGCAGAAGTATTTGTTCAGGCCGTCAATGCCTTAAATGCGCCTTTGAAGGGGCTGGCATGATTACAGCTATGCTGAACCGTGAACGCATCAATTCGCCAAGTTACGATCAGAGCTTGCTTTGGGTGGTGTTGTGCTTGCTAGGAATTAGTTTGGTGATGGTGTATTCAGCTTCGATTGCCATTGCTGAAGCTGATAAAGGAGTTGGACATAACAGTAGTTACTATTTGGTGCATCAGGCGATCTTTATCCTAGTGGCAGTGATGGCAGCATTCGTGGCGTTTAATGTGCCGATTGCATGGTGGCAAAAAATGGCGCCGTATTTATTTCTGATTGGTTTGGCCTTGCTAGTGCTAGTGCTGATTCCAGGAATTGGTCTCAAAGCAGGTGGCAGTCGTCGATGGTTACGGCTCTTTGTGGTAAACCCACAGCCATCTGAATTTATGAAACTATTTGCCGCCATGTATGTGGCGGATTACACGGTTCGCAAGGCTGCGGTCATGGATAGTTTCACCAAAGGTTTTATGCCTATGCTGGTGGTAATGCTGTTAGTGGGTGGGTTGTTGTTACGAGAGCCTGACTTCGGCGCATTTGCAGTGATAGCCGCTATATCAATTTCAATTTTATGGCTAGGCGGTATTAACGGCCGTATTTTTGCTGGCTTACTGGTATTGCTGGTAGTCGGCTTTGTCTTTTTAATCTGGAGCTCACCTTATCGCCTAGAGCGTGTAATCGGTTTTATGGATCCCTGGGCAGACCCGTATGGTAAAGGCTACCAACTTTCACACGCGTTGATAGCATTTGGTCGAGGTGAATGGCTGGGTGTGGGTTTGGGCGCAAGTGTAGAAAAATTACTCTATTTGCCTGAAGCGCACACGGATTTTTTATTAGCTGTGATTGCTGAAGAGTTAGGTTTTGTCGGTGTGCTGGTAGTCATTGGTATGTTTGCGTGGATTGTCATACGTGCTTTTAGCATTGCAAAAGAAGCGATTGAAAATGAGCGATATTTTGCAGCCTTACTGTCTCAAGGTATCGGTGTCTGGATAGGTGCACAAGCGATTATCAATATGGGTGTGAATATGGGTTTATTGCCAACTAAAGGTTTAACCCTGCCTTTGTTATCCTTTGGCGGCAGTGGCATATTGGCAAATTGCATTGCGATGGCAATCGTTCTCAGAATTGATTTTGAAAACCGCCGATTACAAAAAGGCTTGCCTGCATGAATACACAAGCTAAAACATTAATGGTCATGGCAGGCGGCACGGGTGGACATGTATATCCAGCCATGGCGGTGGCTGACTATTTAAAAGCATTAGGTTGGAAAATAGTGTGGTTATGCACTGAGGGTGGCATGGAAAACCGATTGATTGAAGGTAAAGGGTTTGAGAAGGCCATGATTACCATGCAGGGCGTGCGTGGTAAGGGTTTATTGGGTTGGTTCTTGTTGCCGGATAAATTGATGAAAGCTTTTAGTCAGAGCTTAACCGCATTACGTATGCATCAACCCAATGTGGTGCTAGGCATGGGTGGTTTTGCGGCATTTCCTGGTGGTCTGATGGCGAAGATATTGGGCAAACCTTTGGTGATACATGAGCAAAACTCAATTGCGGGCTTAACGAACAAAACCCTAGCGAAAGTGGCTACCCGTGTGCTGGCGGCTTTTCCTGCAGCATTTGGCCATCGAGCACAATTAGTGGGTAATCCTGTAAGAGCAGAGATTGCCGCAATATTAACACCAGAGAAGCGCTTTGCGGGACGCGAAGGCGCGTTACGTTTGCTGGTCGTCGGTGGGAGCTTGGGGGCGCAAGCTTTGAATGAAGTGATTCCGCAAGCAATAGCTAAATTACCTCTAGAAAAGCGTCCGCAGGTCATTCATCAAGCGGGTGTTAAGCATATTGATACTTTAAAAAATAATTATGAAAAAGCTAGTGTGCTGGTAGATGCAAAGGCGTTTATTGATGATATGGCGGGTATGTATGCATGGGCAGATTTCGTGATATGCCGCGCTGGAGCGCTCACGGTGGCCGAAGTTTCTGCTGTAGGCTTGGGTTCATTGATGGTGCCATTTCCTTTTGCGGTGGATGATCATCAAACCACTAATGCGGCCTATTTGGCTGAGGGCGGCGCGGCAATCGTCATTCAACAAAAAGAGTTAAGCGCTGACAAAATGGCGCAAATTTTAAACGATTTAAATCGTGAAAAATGTTTAGACATGGCAATAAAAGCGCGTGCCTTGGGCAGGCCTGAAGCTACTGAAAGTGTAGCAACCATTTGTATTGAGGTAGCCAGATGAAACATAAAGTTAAAAATATACATTTTGTTGGCATCGGCGGTTCAGGCATGAGCGGCATTGCCGAGGTGTTGATTAATTTGGACTTTACCGTGACTGGATCAGATTTGGCAAAAAACGCGACTACGCAACGCCTGACAGATTTTGGCGCAACGGTGTTTCAAGGCCATGCGGCTGAGAATGTACAAGATGCCGATGTAGTGGTCGTTTCAAGTGCTGTCAATGAACAAAATCCAGAAGTAAAAGCGGCTCGTGCGAAGAATATACCCGTCGTACCGCGTGCACTGATGTTGGCTGAATTAATGCGATTCAGACAAGGTATTGCTGTTGCTGGCACACATGGAAAAACCACGACAACTAGTTTAATCGCCAGTATTTTGGCTGAAGCTGGCATGGATCCGACCTTTGTGATTGGTGGTAAGTTAGAGGCAGCCAATGCCAACGCCAAGCTAGGTACTGGCGAATATATTGTGGCTGAAGCGGATGAATCCGATGCGTCATTTCTGCATTTGACACCAGTGATGGCAGTGGTGACTAATATTGACCAAGACCATATGGATACATACGAACACAGCTTTGAGAAGCTTAAAAGCGCGTTTGTAGAGTTTTTACAGCAATTGCCGTTTTGGGGCATGGCGGTCGTTTGTGTCGATGATGTCAATATCCGTGAGATTTTGCCACGTGTCACTAAGCCTGTTATGACCTATGGATTCAGCGAAGATGCGCGCGTTCGGGCAATTAATGTACGTGCCGATGACGGAAAAATGCATTTTACGGTGCAACGTATCAATGGGGTGACAACGGAATTTAATGTGACCCTGAATTTGCCAGGCAATCACTACGTACTGAATGCGCTTGCAGCAATTGCCATTGCCAGCGAGTTAAATGTGCCAGATGCCGCAATAATTAAAGCGTTGAAAGAATTTAAAGGGGTGGGTAGACGCTTTGAACGCTACGGTGAGATCCCTGCTAAACCAATCAACGGAATGCAAGGAGGTAAATTCACGCTGATTGATGATTACGGACATCACCCAGTCGAAATGCAAGCGGTTATTGCTGCAGCACGCGCAGCTTTTCCTAACCGTCGCCTTGTCATGGCATTTCAGCCACATCGCTATACGCGCACGCGTGATTGTTTTGAAGATTTTGTGCGGGTGTTATCTAGTGCCGATGTCGTACTGTTAACTGAAGTGTATTCCGCAGGCGAGGCGCCAATTATTGCTGCGGATACCCGTTCGCTCATTCGTGCCATTCGAGTTGCCGGCAAAGTTGAGCCGCATTTTGTGGAAACTACGGATGCGCTGCCAGAAGCTATTTTGAATGTAGCACAAGCAGATGATGTTGTGATAGTAATGGGTGCAGGCTCTATTGGACAAGTAGCAATGAAAACGAAAGGAATTGCCGGGTGAAAGCAAGGCGCCATATTCTGCAAGGTGATTTGCTACTTACGCAAGGCGAGCTATTGCTGAATGAGCCGATGGCACGCTATACCAGTTGGAGAGTAGGGGGCAAAGCCGATCGTCTGTATATCCCTGCTGGCTTGGAAGACACTGCTGCTTTTCTGCAAACGCTGGACGCTAATGAGCCAGTACATTTTGTTGGATTGGGATCAAATTTATTAGTGAGAGATGGTGGTGTACGCGGAACGGTGATTTTGATGCATAGCGCGCTGGCTGATATGGGCATGGTCGATGGAAATCTCTATGCTGAGGCCGGAGTAACTTGCTCTAAGTTGGCTAAATTCAGCGCTAGGCAACATCTCCACGGTGCAGAATTTATGGCGGGCATTCCGGGTACCGTGGGTGGTGCGCTTGCAATGAATGCAGGCTGCCATGGTGCGGAAACATGGAATGTGGTCAAAAAGGTGATGACGGTCAATCGACTCGGTGAGATTCGTATGCGAGAAAAATCTGAGTTTACGCCTAGTTATCGACACGTAGAAATGCCTGCACAAGAATGGTTTCTTGCAGCTTGGTTCTCATTGCCGGCGGGTGACATGACCGAGGCGGAGCATAAAATAAAGACCTTGCTCGCGAAACGGCTTGCAACACAGCCGCTTAATCTGCCAAATGCGGGCTCTACATTTAGAAATCCTGAAGGGGACCATGCAGCTAGATTGATCGAGGAGAGCGGCTTAAAAGGCTATGTCATGGGTGGTGCGCAAGTCTCTGAAAAGCACGCTAATTTTATAGTGAATCTAGGAAACGCGACAGCATTGGATATTGAATTGTTGATCAAGCATATGCGAGACACAGTCTTAGAGAAATTTGGTGTGGCGCTACAGCAAGAAGTGCGGGTGATAGGTGAATATGTTTAAACGATTTGGAAAGGTAGCTGTTTTGCTAGGCGGAAAGTCTGGTGAACGGGAAGTGTCGCTAAAGAGTGGTGGCGCCGTATTGGCGGCACTGCGAGCACAAGGCGTAGACGCACATGGTTTTGATCCACGAGATACCCCTTTGCATGATTTAGAAAACTTTGATCGTGTGTTTATAAGCTTGCATGGTCGTTTTGGTGAAGATGGCTTTATACAGGGCGCATTAGAGATGTTGCAGATTCCCTACACAGGCAGTGGCGTGATGGCCTCGGCGATCGGTATGGATAAGTGGCGCACCAAAATATTGTGGCGTGCGATGAACGTGGTCACACCTGATTTTGAGTTGGTGACGGCTACCAGCGATTTTGCTGCTATTGAGAAAAAATTGGGTTTACCCTTGTTTGTAAAGCCTGCCAATGAAGGCTCCAGCATTGGTATTAGCAAAGTAAAAACAGCAGGTGGTTTAAGCGCAGCCTACGAATTAGCGGCTAAATCAGATCCATTGGTGATTGCAGAACAATTTGTCGGTGGCGGCGAATATACGGTAGGCATTATTGGTGATGGCAAAGGTAGCTATACAGCTTTGCCGATTGTTCGCATTGTGCCTAAAAATGAATTTTACGATTACGAAGCGAAGTATTTACGTGACGATACTGAGTATCGTTGCCCGAGTGGGTTGAGTAGCGAAAATGAAAAACAAATTCAACAAGAAGCCTTACAAGCCTTTAATGCGATTGGTTGTAAAGGCTGGGGTCGTGTAGATTTTCTAATGGATGAGGCAGGGAATCATTACTTTTTAGAGGTGAACACTAGCCCAGGTATGACCGATCATAGCCTAGTTCCAATGGCGGCTAAAGCTGCAGGGATTAGTTTTGAGGAGTTGGTAGTACGTATATTGGAGTTAGCAGATGTGGGATAAGCCTACATTATTAAATTGGATAGCCAACCTCCTGTTTGCGTTGAGTGTGGTGGCGATGCTCTATGCGGCTTTATACGCCGTGGTGCATTTACCCATATTCCCATTACGGGAAGTGAAGATTGATGGTCAGTTGAACCATGTGAGCCGCGAGCAGGTGAAGCTTATAGTGGGTAAGCATTTGAAAGGTAACTTTTTTACGCTAGATTTAACCAAGGCACGCGATGCTTTTGAAAAGCTGCCGTGGGCGCGCAATGTTAGCTTGCGTCGCCGCTGGCCAGATCAATTGGAAGTCGTGGTTGAGGAGCATCAAGAGTTGGCGCGATGGGGCAGCATTGCATTGGTGAATATCCATGGTGAGCTTTTTCACGCGGCTACTAATAGTGAATTGCCCATGTTTTATGGTCCTGGGGATGGTGTCGCGGACGTTGCCTCACAGTATGTGGTTTTAAGTACAGCCCTAAGTAAAGCACATTTAAAAATTGCCAGCTTAACACTTACTACCAGACGTGCTTGGCAAATAACGACGTCAAGCGGCATGCTCATCGAGTTGGGCCGGGTGGAAATGCAACCGAGAATAGAAAAGTTTGCCAATGTGTATGTAAGTACGATTGCTGGGTTAAATAAAAAAATCGATTACGCAGATTTACGCTACCCCAATGGATTCGCCGTGCGTAGACCTGCCGTGGATATTGCGAAAGAAAAACAATTAAACAGTCATAAATCAATAGGCATGGGAAAACAAACACCAAGTAAGGCAAAGCTAATCGAAAAGCCTAAGGTAAAAACTAATACCCAAGCAGCAGACACCAGCAAACAGACATAACCGTGCTTGAACCGCGGAGGGAGTAAGTAATGAGTAGAGTTAGAGAAGATAAAAATTTAATCGTAGGTCTGGATATCGGCACCTCAAAAATTGTCGCTATCGTAGCCGAACTGCAGCCTGAAGGCTCCATAAAAGTCATCGGTTTGGGGCAGCATATTTCTCGCGGCCTTAAAAAAGGCGTGGTTGTCAATATTGAATCGACCATGCAGTCCATCCAACGCGCCTTGGAAGAAGCCGAGTTAATGGCGGATTGCAAAATCAATAATGTCTATACAGGTATTGCTGGTAGTCATATCAAGAGTTTGAATTCACACGGCATGGTGAAGATTAAAGATGCGGAAGTATCGCAGATGGATGTGGATCGAGTAATTGAAACAGCACGAGCGATTGCATTACCTGCGGATCAGCAGATTCTACATATTCTTACCCAGGAATTTATTATTGATGGTCAAGAAGATGTGCGCGAACCGCTAGGCATGAGCGGAATGAAGCTTGAAGTAAAGGTACATATTGTCACTGGTGCGGTTGCTGCGGCACAAAATATTGTGAAATGTATCAAGCGATGTGGCATAGAAGTGAGTGATTTAATTTTGCAACCACTTGCTTCTAGCCTTGCGGTACTCACTGAAGATGAAAAGGAACTGGGCGTCTGCTTGGTAGATATTGGTGGCGGCACTACCGATATTGCGGTATTTAAACAAGGTGCCATTCGCCATACGGCAGTGGTGCCCATTGCGGGCGACCAAATGACCAATGATGTCGCAGTGGCTTTCCGCACGCCAACACAGTCTGCTGAAGATATCAAAATTAAGCACGGATGCGCACTTCGTCAGCTAGCTGATCCACGAGAAATCGTTGAAGTGCCAGGGGTAGATGGCCGCGATGCCCGTCAATTGTCAGTGCAGACTTTAGCTGAAGTATTAGAGCCGCGCATTGTGGAGCTATATGAGTTAGTACTCACAGAACTACGTCGGAGTGGCATGGAGGACATGATTGCTTCGGGAATTGTGATCACAGGCGGATCCGCCATGATGCGCGGCATGGTGGAATTAGGCGAAGAGATATTTCATATGCCTGTGCGCATGGGGCTGCCAAGGTATGTGGGGGGGTTATCAGAAGTCGTGAGTAATCCGCGATACGCCACTGGTGTTGGTTTGGTGTTGATGGGTAAACAGCAATTGGAAAGACATCTTACGGGGCAAATGGAAACAAGCTCAATTGGACGTGTGTTAGACAAAATGAAAAGCTGGTTTCAGGGTAACTTTTAGTAGTTAGTCATTTAAGAAGTAAGCAAGTTTAGAAGTAGTAAGTTAGTAATTAATAGTAGTTGTTTTAGGCAGAAGTAACTGGGGTAAGTTGCAGTCCTTGAGTTAAATATAACTAAAGGTGCAGCTTGTAAATTTAAAAAAGAGGAGACACAAAATGTTTGAAATTATGGAAAAAAATTCACAAGAAGCCGTCATCAAAGTGATTGGTGTCGGTGGTTGTGGTGGGAATGCAGTGGCACATATGATTGAAAAAAATGTCAGTGGCGTGGAGTTTATTTGCGCGAATACTGATATGCAAGCGCTCAAAAAGAGTCAAGCGAAAACAATCTTGCAAATGGGCGTAGCGATGACAAAAGGTTTAGGCGCTGGTGCAAGACCTGAAATTGGCCGTGAAGCAGCGATTGAAGACCGCAATGCGATTGCAGAGTTGATTGACGGTGCAGATATGCTATTTATTACCGCGGGCATGGGCGGTGGTACTGGTACGGGTGCAGCTCCAGTGATTGCGCAAGTGGCCAAAGAAATGGGAATTTTAACGGTGGCTGTGGTGACAAAACCTTTCGCATTTGAAGGTAAACGCACTAAAGTGGCTGTCGATGGTCTAGAGGAATTATCAAAGTATGTGGATTCATTGATTGTGATTCCCAATGAAAAACTGATGGAAGTTTTGGGTGAAGACGTACCATTTTTAGAAGCCTTTAGAGCCGCTAATGATGTCTTGCATAATGCAGTTTCTGGCATTGCAGAAATCATTAATTGCCCAGGCTTGGTGAACGTGGACTTTGCCGATGTGCGTACCGTGATGAGTGAAATGGGCATGGCGATGATGGGTTCAGCGATTGCAACAGGTCCAGATCGTGCACGTATTGCTGCCGAACAAGCAGTGGCAAGTCCATTGCTGGAAGATGTCAACTTAGCCAATGCGCGCGGCGTTCTAGTGAACATCACGACATCCGCTTCTTTCAAGATGAAAGAGTATTATGATGTGATGAATACCATTAAAGCCTTTACTGCGGAAGATGCCACTGTGATTGTGGGTAATGTGTTTGATGAAAGCATGGGCGATGGTTTGCGTGTGACGATGGTTGCAACTGGTTTGTCTGGTGCGGCACGCCGTCTGCAAAAACCTGAATTGCGCGTGATGACGCAAGAAGTACAACGTAATGGTACGACGAATCAACCCATGTATGTGGGTGCGACGACGGGCGCAGGTTATGAAGCGATGATGGATGATGCGCCACAAGTGTTTGGTTCAAATAGTCGTCGTGCGCAGGCTGAAGCCATGAAAATGGCAGGTGTGGAAGAATATGATATTCCTGCATTTTTACGCAAACAAGCAGATTAATGTTGCGAATAGCATTTCAGTATAATTTGCAGGTTAATTTGAGCACAGGCATATTTTGCCTAAACCGGGTTTGAACGCAATGAATATTCATCGCGATTTGTGGTATCATTTATTTGATTAATAAGGAAAATATGCATGTTTGCCTTTTAAGGTTGTATGCAATAAATTAAGGGTTTTAAAGCATTGATGTTAAAGCAACGTACATTAAAAAAAGCGATTAGCGCCACTGGCGTTGGCTTGCATAACGGCGAGAAGGTTACTCTTACCCTGCGCCCGGCTGCAGCTGATACTGGTATTGTTTTCAAACGGGTTGATCTGCCTCAACCTAATGAAATTGTGGCTACGGCACAGGCGGTACATGATACTCGCCTGTGCTCTGCGCTGGAGGCCAATGGCGCGCGCGTTGCAACGGTTGAACACCTGATGTCCGCCTTGGCTGGCTTAGGCATAGACAACGTATATATAGATGTTAACGCTGCTGAAATCCCGATTATGGATGGTAGCGCAGGCCCTTTTGTATTTTTACTGCAAGAAGCAGGCATTGCGGAACAAGCCGCAGCTAAAAAATTCATACGCATTAAAAAAGCCGTAGAAGTGAAAGAGGGTGATAAATGGGTACGTTTTGAGCCATATCATGGCTTTAAAATTGACTTTACCATTGCGTTTAATCACCCCGTGTTTGAGCAATCTGGCTGCCAAGTTAAAATCGACTTCGCCGCAGAATCTTATATTAAAGAAATTAGCCGCGCTCGCACTTTCGGTTTTATGCATGAAGTGGAATATTTGCGCTCAAATGGCTTAGCGCAAGGTGGAAGTTTGGATAACGCCATTGTGTTAGATGAGTATCGTGTGATTAACACCGATGGTTTGCGCTACGACGATGAGTTTGCCAAGCATAAAGTACTGGATGCGATTGGCGATTTATATATGCTCGGTCACCCTATTTTAGGGGCGTTTTATGCGTATAAGTCTGGCCACGCAATGAATAACCAGTTGATTAGAGCGCTGATGCAAGATAAAACCGCATGGGAATATGTGACTTTTGACAAGAAAGAAGACGCACCTAGCGAATTTCTGGTTCAAGAAAGTCAATATTTTCCTGAGCCCGTTTATTGATTCAAAGGCGAGGTAAAAGTCACGCTTAATCTGTATTAGAGCTCTCCTCAATTTCATGAAAAATAGCGTAAAAAAACGGGATTTGTCGGCCATTTTATTTGGATGCTCTGCAAGCCTTTTAAACAAAGGCTCTCAGGGCAACGTTTCCCGCTCGTAGTTTTTAGCTGTTAACTTTTGCGCTTTGGTTGAATGATAAATTACCCCATAAATTTAAGAACACCGTTTTAAAAAAGAGGCGAATCAACGATGAATTTCCGCCTAATATTAGCGCTACTCGCAATATCACTATCAAGTCAGGCATTCGCGCTCTCCGATGAAGCCTTGTTTCAGCATGCTCGTGCCGCTTACGCTGCAAAAAATGAGATGGTTTTGGCAGAAGATGTGAGTCAGCTTAAAGATCAGCAATATCACCTGGCACCTTACGCGGATTACTGGCAAATGTTACTCAAGCTAGAGCAAAACCAGGCGAGAGACGAAGAAGTACAAAATTTCTTAGCGCAATATGTCGATATGCCCTTTACAGATCGCGTCCGCGGTGAATGGTTAAAAAAATTAGGCAAAGAAGAAAATTGGGTGCCATTTTTTGATGAATATGCCCTTTTTAAGCGTGAAGATGTCGCCGTGCAATGTTATGCGATGCAAGGCCACCAGTTGCTGGATGATGCTGATATTACGGCGCAGGCGAAAGCGTTGTGGCTGAGTAATTTAGAATTACCCAGTTCTTGCAACCCGCTTTTTGATCGCTTGCAGCAGGCTGATAAACTCACCAATGACGATATTTGGGCTAGAGTGAGATTAGCCTTGCAGGCAGGCAAATTAGGCGTTGCAAAGAGTGTCGTCGCCCGGTTGCAGGGGTTTGAACCTGATAATTTTAAATTGTTAGATCGTGCCTATCAGTCGCCACAGTTGTTCTTAGAAAAAAAAATCGTTTCATTTAAAACGCGTTTTGGTGCCGAAGCTAACTTGTATGCGCTCGATCGTTTGGCACGCAATCAAATAGAAACTGCCATCAGTACCTACCAAAAAGTACAAAATATGCTTGAACCCGATAACCGCGCTTTTGGCTGGGGACGCGTTGCTTATCACGCAGCACGCAGTCATCATCCGCAGGCAGTGAGCTATTATTATTTAGCAGACGGTGCTCAATTGGATGAAGAGCAACTTGCTTGGAAAGTGCGTGCCGCTTTGCGAGATGAAGATTGGCAGACGGTGTTAGATGCCGTGAATGCCATGCAGCCCAAGCAGTTAGAGGGCGGCGCGTGGCGCTACTGGAAAGCGCGCGCGATTAAAGTGGTTGAGGCCAAAAATCCAGAAAAAAATGCGGAAGCAGGCGAGATACTGAGCAAACTTTCTACCGAACGTCACTTCTATGGATGGTTAGCGTTAGACGAAATGGGTAGTGTTGTGAGCAACCCTAACATAGATTTTGCGCCAACCGATGCTGAGGTCAGCGCGATTGCCAATTTATCAGGAATTAAGCGTGCGCTTGAATTACAACGGCTGGATATGCGAATGGAAGCGAAGGCAGAGTGGGCTTGGGCGACACGTGGTTTTGCGGACCAAGAACTGTTAGCGGCCGCAGAATATGCACAGCGAAAAAAATGGTATGACGTGGCGATTAGTACAGCAGACAATACCAAAGTGACACACAACTTTAATTTGCGCTATCCAACGCCGTATCGTGAATTATTTCGCACTTCTACGCGCAATGAGCGTTTAGATGAGGCGTGGGCGTACGGCATCACCCGCCAGGAAAGCCGTTTTATGCATTATGCTAAATCTGGTGTTGGTGCTTCTGGGCTGATGCAACTCATGCCGGCGACGGCTAAATGGGTTGCTCAGCGTAAAGGCCTGACTAGGTATAGCAATAGTATGATTCATGATTTAACGACCAATATTGAGTTCGGGACATACTATTTACGTTATGCTTTAGATCTCATGGGCGGAAATGCAGTGATGGCCACCGCAGGTTATAATGCGGGCCCAAGTCGTGCTAAACAATGGCTGGCCACTAAGCCATTAGAAGCCGCTATTTATATTGAGAGTATTCCCTTTGGTGAAACAAGAAGTTATGTGCAAAAAGTAATGGCGAATGCACAAATGTACGCGCCGCGACTAGTCGAAAAAAATGGTACGGTTAAAATTCAAACGTTAACAGATCGTTTAGGAACAGTGCCCGGGACTGGTCAATCAGAAGATATTGTCGCGGACGGTGAGTAATCGCGAGCGGTAATTAAACTGCAAAACAGTATTGATGAGATTGATTGTATTTTAAATATTAGGATTCCAATGCAACTACAAGAAATATGTATTTTGGGCGGTTCAGGTTTTGTGGGGAGTGCCATTGTTGCCAAACTAGACGCAGCAGGTTACCGTGTAAAAGTGCTGACGCGCCGACGTGAATCTGCAAAACATCTGTTTTTACTGCCGAATGTACAGGTGGTGGAATGCAATGTGCTGGACTATAAAACCCTCAATGGTGTACTAAGAGGAACGGATGCCGTGATTAATTTACTCGGTATATTACATTCAAGCCGTCGCGCAAGTTTTAGTACTCTGCATCAGCAATTACCTACACAATTAGCTAAAATCTGCGCAGATTTAAACATTAAACGCCTGATGCATATGAGTAGCTTAGGGGCGGATAGAAATGCGCCCAGTCAATATTTACGCTCGAAAGGCGCAGGTGAGGCAGCACTACTTGCATTGAAAGACCAACTCAATATTACCATTTTTAAACCGTCCATCATATTTGGCCGTGGCGATCGTTTTATCAATTTGTTCGCAAGCCTGATTAAAACATTGCCTGTCATTTTGCTGGCTAAACCCAATGCGAAATTCCAGCCCATTTGGGTGGAAGATGTTGCCAGTTGTTTTGTGGCGAGTTTAGAAAACTCAGCTACTTTTGGTCAAACTTATGAGTTGGCAGGGCCAAAAGTGTATACGTTTCGAGAGCTAGTGCAAACCATCATGGCGATATTGCATTTACAACGACCGATTATTGGTCTGAATGACCGCTTATCCTATGTACAAGCGTTGTTGATGGAATGGCTGCCAATCAAACTCATGTCGCGCGACAATATTCGTTCAATGGAGGTGGATAGTGTAACTAATGCACCTTTTCCAGTGGTTTTTCAATGGGTGCCATCTGCATTAGAAACGGTAGTGCCGCAATACTTGATCAATCAAACGCCGCGCGGTGATTATGATCGTTTTCGCCGTTCAGCGGCAAGGTAGCTAGTCACTCGCCATGCAAATTTATTTGGTAGGCGGTGCGGTGCGGGATGAGTTGCTGGGGTATCCCGTCACGGATAAAGACTATGTGGTGGTGGGCAGCACGCCCGAGGCGATGATAACTGCCGGTTTTAGGCCAGTCGGTAAAGATTTCCCGGTATTTTTACATCCTAAAACGCATGATGAATATGCGCTGGCGCGTACAGAGCGCAAAACGGCCAGTGGCTATAAAGGGTTTGTGGTGCATGCTTCAGAGGATGTCACATTAGAAGAAGACTTGGCCCGCCGTGATTTAACCATCAATGCCATCGCCAAAAGCACAGACGGAGATTTTATTGATCCATACGGCGGATTAGCAGATATTCAATCCAGAACATTGCGTCATGTGAGCGACGCGTTTGCTGAAGACCCCGTGAGAATATTGCGTATCGCACGCTTTGCCGCAAGATATGCTGATTTTATGGTAGCCCCAGCAACGCTGCACTTAATGCAGCAGATGGTCGCGGCGGGTGAGGTTGATGCGTTGGTGGCCGAACGCGTCTGGCAAGAGCTTGCCAAAGGGCTGATGGAAGCTAAACCCAGCCGCATGTTTGAAGTATTGCGCGCCTGTGGTGCCTTAAAGAAAATATTACCGGAGTTAGACCAACTTTGGGGTGTACCGCAACCGCCGAAACATCACCCAGAGATTGATACTGGCATTCACGTCATGATGGCGATTGACTACGCGGCTCAACAAAATTTTAGCTTACCCGTGCGTTTTGCTGCACTGATGCACGATTTGGGCAAGGGCATGACGGCTGTTGAGATGCTTCCCCGACATATTGGCCATGAAGCGCGCAGCGTGAGTTTGCTCAAGCATATTACCAAGCGATTGCGTGTACCGAATGACTGCAAAGAGCTCGCACAGATGGTCGCTCAATATCATGGTAAATTACATGCCGTGGAAGAAATGCGGCCCAGTACATTGTTAATGTTTTTAATCGAGTTGGATGCGATTCGTCAGCCTGAAAGATTGCGTGAGTTTCTAAAAGCGTGTGAGGCTGACTCACGTGGTAGAACGGGGTATGAGAATCGCGCACAGCCAGAAGCGGATTTACTGGTCAGTGTGCTAGAAGCAGCCTCAAGTGTTGATGCGGGTGCCATTGCTAGTGTTTTGACAGAACCAGAGCAGATTAAACTAGCGGTGTTTGAAGCAAGATTGACCGCAGTCAAATTACGATTGCAAGCTTGCAGTAAAATGCAGTATTAATATACTGCCATGTATAGAGGTGATAGCGATGTTAAATAAATTAAAAGTGATGCTTTTAGGGGGGAAACCTAAACACGAACGTCGTCGTGCGGCGCCCTCAGGGCCTCCTCCAAAACCCGGTAGGCATATGGTTAGGCAGAGAGTCGTCATGGCAGTGACAGAAGTATTGTCGCCAGATTTATGGGATTGGTTTGTACTAATGGGTTGGCGAGAGATTGATTTGAAAACCAATCGTCGTGAGGTCAAGCTGCTACCAATGAACACCTTTTCAATCATTGCCAGAGCCAGCATTTCTGAGCGTGAGTCAGTTTATCGACAAATAATTAAGTGATTTTTTAACGTTAATTTTAACATTAACATTCTTTCAGAACCTACTTTGAAGTTCAAGTATTCTGAAGTTTAAGAGTTTTAAGCGCTGGTATCTTAAAGTTCTGGAGTCCGAATTTGGCGCGTTTGCAGTGGGTAAATAAGCCGAAAATTAAGCCTTTACAATTAAAATTCTTAAGTCTTTACATGCGATGCCCTGCAAGCCTTTATTTACAAGGCTCGCAGGGCATTAATTTTTGTTCGGAGGGGTTATACGTTATATAAGCCTATTGTTAATTACATGCCCAGTTCGTATTTAATGAATGATTTTGCAACAAAGCCCACCATGCCTAATGCCAGCGCAAGAAATAATATCATCGTCCCAAATCGCCCTGCTTTTGATTCCCATGCCAGATGACCCACGATGAATAACATGAGCAACATGAGACCAGGTACGGCATAAGTCATGCCTAATTCGGTAATCTGTGCCTCTGTTAAGCCAAAAATTGTGCCTTGCAAGATTGTTCTCCAATACGACTAACTGGCTAAAAAACTCACCTGAATACTGGCAAACTCTAGTGGTTTGCGTTTGAACCCACTCTTGGCAGATTGGTGCCAGCGACCAATCACATAACAAATGAGCAGATTGGCTTGTGCTTCAGGCATCACTTTTCTACCAGAAACGGCAACAGAAATTTTTAAAATTTGTTTGAGCGTCATTTCAATGCGGTCACATAACTGATTGATGCGCAACTGAAGCTTTTCATCTTCGTTGACCAAGGCATCGCCAATTAAAACGCGCGTCATGCCTGGATTTTTTTCACCAAAAGCCAGTAGCATAGTAATGATACGTTGCACTTGTCTGTAACCGTCGGTTTCTTCAGTGTTAATTTTGTTGATTAAGCCAAATATCGTTTCCTCAATAAACGCAATTAAGCCTTCAAACATTTGCGCTTTATTGGCGAAGTGGCGATAAAGTGCCGCCTCGCTCACCTCTAATCTTGCAGCAAGTGCAGCTGTTGTGATTTTTTCGCGTTTTGGAGATTCCAGCATTTTTGCTAAGGTTTCTAATATTTGTTGCTTGCGTTCACCAGCCATATTGATGTTCTCCAACGAGAAGAAAGTAAGTAAAGTAAGCGAAATTATAACCGAATGTGAGTAAGTGCTAACACTGAATTAAAGCGATAATCCACGAAATTAGGTTTTTTGAGTTGTTTTGTAATCCAAATAGTTTTCATGCCTAACCGTTTTGCGGTCATCAGCGCTGGTAAGCTATCTTCAACCATGACGCAATCTTGTGGCTTGGCATTGATTTTCTTGAGCAACTTTTTAAAACCATAGACAGAAGGTTTAGGGTGAAAATGGGTGGATTCCACACTGAAAACAGTTTCAAACATATCATCTAAACCGAGTAAATTAAGCACACGCATTGCATACGATAACGGGGCGTTAGTGAACACTTGCTTTCTCCCCGCAAGGCTTTGCAGCGTGTGTCTTAGTCGTTTAGTTTCAAGCACCATTTGATTTAAATCGAGTGGCTCGTGGGTATTTTTTAAAAAGTGATGTGGATTAATGCCGTGATGGCGCACCAATCCTTTAAGTGTTGCTCCGTAAAGTTGCCAGTAATGCTGCCGTAGACGATGTGCAGCATGCGCATCCAACGCTAAATGATCCATGATGTATTGCGTCATTGCGCGGTTCATCACAGGAAAAATGTGTGCGGAGGCGTTGTGTAGCGTGTCATCTAAGTCAAAAATCCATACTTTAGCTTTAATGGTATGTGCCGGATCACTGGTTTGCGCCAATTTACTTGGCCTTAATCAACGTTCCCACACCTTCATCCGTGAGCACTTCCAGTAAAAGCGCATGTTCTACGCGCCCGTCAATAATATGCACTGCTTTAACACCGCTACGCGCGGCATCTAACGCAGAGCTGATTTTAGGCAACATGCCACCAGAGAGTGTGCCATCAGCCACTAAATCATCGATTTGCTTTGGGGTTAATCCGGTCAGTAGTTCCCCTTTTTTATCAAGCACACCAGGTGTATTGGTGAGTAAAATGAGTTTTTCTGCGCCTAAAATTTCAGCCAATTTGCCTGCAACCACATCCGCATTAATGTTGTAAGTTTCACCCGCTTTGCCCACGCCGATGGGGGCGACCACGGGTATAAAGTCACCTTTGTCTAAAAAGTTGATGATACTCGGGTCAATCGCACTGATTTCACCCACCTGACCAACATCAATGAATTTTGTCGGGTCATTTAAGTCTTCCATCAATAGTTTATGCGCATGAATAAAATTACCATCCTGCCCAGTTAGCCCTACCGCTTTGCCACCATGACGGTTAATTAAGTTGACAATCTCTTTATTTACTTGCCCGCCAAGCACCATTTCGACTACACCCATGGTCTCTTCATCAGTCACGCGCATGCCTTGAATAAATTCACCTTTTTTACCCAGTTTATCGAGCATTTCATTAATCTGCGGACCGCCACCATGCACAACCACTGGGTTCATGCCGACGAGCTTGAGTAACACGACGTCTTGCGCAAAACAATTTTTAAGGTGTTCGTCGGTCATTGCGTTTCCACCGTATTTAATGACAATGGTTTTATCAAAGAAACGCTTGATGTAAGGAAGCGCCTCTGCAAGAGTGCGGGCTTTTTTTGCGGCGGTGGTTTGGCTAATCATTTCTATCCTAGCGGGTGTTAATCTTAAGTTAAGATTGTATCGAAAAAATAGAGCGATTATTTATAAAGGTTTAATAAATACTTTGGACTTTCGCTGAAAGTTGTAAAGTTTTTGTTTTTCTTGTGGCAGTTGATTGACACTTCGCTCGCTAAACCCGCGTTCTAAAAACCAATGCTCTGTGCGAGTAGTGAGGCAAAATAGCTGTTTAAAACCTAACAATTTAGCCTGGTTTTGACAGTAATTGAATAACTTATCGCCACGACCGCCACCGCGATATTGCGGGTCTATCGCTAGGCAAGCGAATTCAGCCATGTTTTTGTTAGGTTCACCGGCCACCTCAAAAGGGTAAAGTGCGGCGCAACCAATCGTGCGGTTATCGTGCTCCATGACATAAAAATGTTCAATTTCTATTTCTATACGCTCGCGCCCACGACGTACTAAAATGCCTTCATTCTCGAGAGGCTCAATCAACTTTAATATGCCGCCTACATCAGCAATATTTGCTTGCCGCATGGTTTCTAACGGCAGTTCAGTTACCATTGTACCGATGCCTTCAAGCGTAAATAGCTCTTGAATAATCGCGCCATCAATGTGGCGACTGATCAAGTGCGTACGTGCTACGCCTTGCTCGCAGGCGCGCACAGCCGCGGGTAAATAGTAGAGCGTATCTTCAGAAACATGTAGTGGGCTTTCATGGTTGGCTACGTTTTTGAGCAGGTTTTTAGCTTTTTCAGCAGTCATTTCACGTAATAATTCACCGCGCAGGTTTTGCACACCTTCAGAGTCCATTAAAAAGATGAGCTTGTCAGCATCTAGCGCAATCGCAGTGCTTACTGCAACATCTTCCAGGCTCAAATTAAATACCTCGCCCGTAGGTGAATATCCAAGCGGTGAAAGTAAAACAAGTTCACCTTCATTTAAACGTTTTTGTATGCTGGCGGCATCCACTTTGCGCACTTCGCCGGTATGTTGTAAATCTACACCATCACGCACCCCTAATGGTTTAGCTGTCACAAAATTGCCGCTTGCTACACGGATATCTGCGCCGGCCATGGGTGAATTAGCAATACCCATAGAGAGCAGGGCTTCAATTTCTACGCGCACGGCGCCGTTCGCTTCTTTTACCGCTTCCATCGCATCGTCGTCGGTAACCCGCAAGCCGTTATGAAGCAAAGGCGTCAGCTTGTCACGCTTCAGGCGCTGCTCAATTTGCGGCCGAGCGCCATGCACCAGTACCAGCCTGACTTCTAGGCTAGCTAGTAGATTAAGGTCATGTGTGAGAGTAATAAATTGTTTTTCATCGACGATTTCACCGCCAAATGCAATCACAAAGGTTCGTCCACCGAATGCATGAATGTAAGGGGTTGCAGAGCGAAACCACTGGACGAATTCTTTTGTGTGATTTTGCTTGAGTGTGTTGAAGGCGGGTTGTGGTTGAACGGTATAAGAAGCCAACTGCTCTTGAACCGCAAATGGTGTAGGTGTATCACTTTCGGTATAAAGCTGGGCAGGCGTGGTTTCAAGCGCCGATGCAATTTTACGCAATAAAGTTTCAGA
>JBARQL010000126.1:0-8356 GCA_049643685.1 Methylotenera sp. | reverse complement strand
CTTGAAAAGCCCATGCAGTTAGTGCTGGATCAACAGCTTAATTTTGACTATTGTCTTTGTTGGGCAAACCACACTTGGTACAACAAACGTGACAATATCACCTTGCAACAACAGCAATATTTAGGTGAGCAAGACTACACCGCATACTTCAACCGTCTACTTCCACACTTCAAATCACCGCATTACCTTAAGATTGAAAATCGGCCTATTTTTTCTATTTTCAACCCAAATGAAATTCCAGATTTAGGTGTGTTTATAGAGTCATTTCAGCAATTAGCAAAACAAGCTGGTTTTGATGGTATTTATTTTATTGCAGATAATACCGATGCAACTTCAAGTTATGCAGGCAAGTTAGATGGCTACACAAGATCCAATTACTTCTTCAAAAAACGTAATCGCGATAATATTTTTTCGTATTTCAAAGAAAAGCTGACCCGAAAATTTGGTCTTAACCAAGTTGGTCCGTTTTGTTATAGCTACCCACATTTAGTGGTGGATCAATATGACGATTTTAACGATAGCAAATACATCCCTTCGGTATTTACTGGGTGGGATACAACTCCTAGACACCTAAGAAGAGGCACAATTCTAAAAGACTTTAATTTGCAAAATTTCAAGTGCCTTTTAGGTAAAGTAGGGCAAACTATTAGGCGAAATCAACAATCATCAATCAGCAACCAGATTGTTATTATAAAATCTTGGAATGAGTGGGCAGAAGGCAATTTACTGGAGCCAGATAATATCTTTGGTTACCAACTGCTGGAGGTCTATCGAGGCTTTATAATATCGGTACATAAATAAACTTGATGAGTAATACTTGCTAAAGTCATATCAATATCATTATGCTCAAATTAACCTTTGTCACTGATTTCTTTGATCGTTTACGCAAAGAAAAAAAAATTAAAAAGCTACGTGGAAAACCAGCCAGGTCATTAGCTAACTTTAAAAAGGCTTATCCTAGTTACAGAATCGGTATTAATAACTATGGTGTACCAAGCATCAAAAACCCGCACAAAGATGCCGCTTTAAGTATTGGATCCTATTGCTCAATTGCCCCTAATGTAAAGATTTACATGGGTGGAATGCATAGAACCGATTGGGTAACAACCTACCCGTTTCCTGCTTTTGAAGGGAGCGCTCAACACATTAATAATTTCGCACCTACCAATGGTAATGTAACTATCGGTAGCGATGTCTGGTTATGTGCAAATTGTGTAATACTTTCTGGCGTGACTATTGGACATGGTGCTGTAATTGCAAATAGTGCAATCGTCACAAAGGACGTCCCTCCCTACGCCATTGTCGGCGGTAACCCTGCAAAGCTAATCCGCTGGCGTTTTGACGAAGCCACACGTAACGCCCTTTTAGATAGCAAGTGGTGGGATTGGCCTGAGACAGAAGTGTTGAGCATTGTAGATATGCTCTGTTCAAACAATATAGCCACCTTCCTCGAATACGTTAAAAACAGATGTCCATCGCCAAGCTAGTTAAAAAGAACAACCAAATACATCATGTTATATGAACTACATTCACTTTCTGAAAGTAAACTACAGAAACTGTTCACTTTACTTGGTGCACTGATTGCTTGCCAAACCATATATATTCAGCATGGTTGGATCAATGATGACTCCGTGCTGTATTTCGAGGTAGCAAGGCTTTTTTCAGCAGGAGAGTGGAAGCAGGGTTTTGCCCTATATAATTGGTCATTTTATTCAGTAATACTCAGTCTAGTTAATCAACTGACTAGTCTAAGCATTCAAACTTCGGCACAAATTCTTAACATAATATTTTTCGCTATAACCACATTTAGCTTTATACATCTCATTAGACTTTCTGGGGGTGGAAAATCTACAATCATTTACGGGGCAGTATTATTATTAAGTTCCGGGTACATAGTGGGTGACATACTGCCTATGCTACTGCGTGATCAAGGATTCTGGGCAGCATTCCTTACCGCTCTAATTTTCTACATTCAATTCTACAGGTCAAAAAAGCTAAGAGAGGCTCTACTCTGGCAAGTCTGCATGATCATCGCGATGCTATTTAGAGTAGAGGCGATTACATTTCTAATTGGTATGCCGATTGCGTTATTCCTTAATCGTGAAATTTCAACTCGACAAAATTTTAAATATTTTTTTATAATCAACTCAATTTCTATTGCAGCATTTATAGGAATTTTAAGTCTGTTGTTTTTTGTACCATCGATACACTTAAGTGACTTTGGTCGACTTCAAGAAGCAGTCATAATTTTTCCCCGGATGATGTCCGAAATTGCACATTCTTTCCAACTGAAAGCTGGAATAATGAATGAACAAATATTAGGCAGCCTCCTCAATGAATACGGAATGATTGGAATTATCCTAACTCTGATTGGTATTATATTTTTAAAAACTATTGGCCTTATAAGTTGGCCGGTTGCTGGTATTTGCGCTTTACGTTTTACGGTTAAAAGAGCCTGTACACCGACTAAGATTCGACAAGATAGCTACAATATCCTTTTATGGGCGCTTGCACTTGCGCTTGTAAACGCATGCTTTATTCTAGCCAGTGTTTTTGTATTATCAGGTCGCTATATTATTTCCCTAGGTTTCATTCTACTAATTCTGATTGCGTTTTACATCTCGCCACTTATTGATTCGCAACTTGCCCATTCGCTCAGTAAACAAAAAAAATTAATACTATTAGCACTTGTGATCTCTATAAGCTTATCTGGTATCGGAAACCTTATACCCAAAGGTGAAGGGTACAACTATGAACAGGAAGCAGTTGCCTATTTAAAGCAACAACAAGTAGCTGATAGTAAAGTTTTTTATGTATCTGCTAGAGTACGATATCACGCTAACGCTCCATATGCAGGAAGAGATAACGATTACTGGAAACTAACAAAGGATGCCATTAATGACGGTTCCATCAATTCATACGATTACCTTCTGCTCAATCTGAGGGTAGACAAAAGTAATCCAAAGCAAGAAAAAGCACTCACCGACCAACTAACACAATTTAAGGTCATCAAGGAGTTTTACGGCTACAAGAAGAAAAAGAAAGTCATGATTTTTGCAAAGGAAAAATCGTCTTAATTGTCGCTAAATTCTTCACTTAGGAACCGCAATTCAAAGCAACGATTATACTGATCCCTACAAATTCTGATAAAACTTGGAATACCAGTCCACAAAATGACTCACGCCGCTTTTCAGGGTTGTAGACGGCTTAAAGCCCACCCAAGCACCTAAAGCGCTCGTATCGGCAAAAGTAGCTTGCACATCGCCGGCCTGCATCGGCAAAAATTCTTTGACTGCAACTTTACCCAACGCCGCTTCTAGCCCACCAATAAAGTCCATCAGCTTCTCAGGCTGATTGTTGCCAATATTAAAAATGCGATAAGGCGCTTTTGATGCGATGCTTTCAGACTCTGGCGTTTGTGGTGTAGCTGGTTTATCCAATACACGGATAATGCCTTCAACAACATCGTCTATATAGGTAAAGTCGCGCATCATATCACCATGGTTAAAAACCTGTATTGACTTGCCTGAAAGAATCGCACTGGCAAATAAGAATGGCGACATATCAGGACGCCCCCACGGGCCATAGACAGTAAAAAATCGCAAGCCTGTCGTGGGCAAGTTGTACAAATGACTATAAGTATGCGCCATCAACTCATTCGCCTTTTTAGTTGCTGCATATAAACTGACAGGATGGTCTACGTTATCTTGCTCATTGAATGGCAACTTGGTGTTGCTGCCATAGACACTGGAAGAACTCGCATAAACCAGATGCTCAATGTTGTGGTGTCGGCAAGCTTCCAAAATATTGGCAAAACCTACCAGATTACTTTGCACATAGGCATTTGGATTTTGTAAAGAATATCGAACGCCAGCCTGTGCAGCAAGATGCACCACACGCTGAGGTTGATGCTCAGCAAACACATTCTGCAGTGCTTGCATGTCTGCAACATCTTGTTTGATAAAATGAAAGTTTTGAGCATTCACTTGAGAAAGAATGTTATCCAGCCTTGCTTCCTTCAACCGCACGTCATAATAGTCATTTAGGTTATCTAACCCAATGACGGTATCGCCGCGCGCAAGAAGCGCCTGACTCACATGAAAGCCAATAAACCCTGCCACGCCCGTTACTAATACTTTCATATGGCTCTAACCTAATTTTAATTGCCTACATAATAAACATAACCCTGAAACGAAACCTAAATAGTCTGTGCGATTACGCTAATCAGTATGCGCACTTTCAATTTAATGGTTGTTTCAGCTGACTACATCTGTCACCAAAGCCGAATACGATCAAGGATTTTTTCTTTTTCAGGTAAGGTTTAAATTCCTTAATGCTACAACCAGCAAATGGTCTTAGCTTGCTTGCATCATCATCTTCTGCCAAAAGCAGGAAAGGTTTTTTATCTTTCAGAAACTGCGTGAGCTCACTTACTTCTAAGTCCTTAATTGGCGTATGCGCGTAATAAATAATTCGGCTATCAGTTTTACCAAGGGTATATAACGTGTTAGCTTGAATGGTTTTCTCCCAATGTTGGAACTCTGTGAAAGCAGAAGTGCGATAAGCAAAAACACGTGTTTCAGCAAACATATAAAAAAGCGCAAAAGCCAATGGCAACAAAATACCCAAAGTTAAAATTAATGTTTTGAGTTGATGATTTGATCTATCAAACAACTTGGCCAACTGTACACCCAAAATAATTGAGATTAACGGGTAGATTGGGAGTAAATATTTGGCATGCTTATTACTAAATAAAGAAAATACCACTAACGGCACTGCTACCGCAGTCAACAGCACCTTCCAGTCAAGTCTTCCGACGAAGCCTTTAAACAATGCCCTCGGTCGAACGAATAGTAAGCCAGCAAGAAACAAAAAGTCTACGATTATCCAGCCAAGATAACTTAATATAGGCTTAGCAACGTCTTCAGCCTGTATTTTCTCCAACATATCACGCTTGGCGATGATAGCCCATATATCAAACCCCAATTGCAACGATACTGCCAGATACCAAGATAAGGCGACAACCAAAAATATCATCCAACCTTTGAAGCTTGAGAGAATTTGTTTGATGACGGGGTCTTTAGTCCAAAGAGACGCCACTATAAGCGGCAAAGTAACGAATAGTAACGCTACAGGGCCTTTAGTCAGTACTGCTAATGCCAATAGGAAGTAGCTCAAATAAATCCAGCTACGCTTTGAAGGTTCTTCCAAATACTTAAGCGCAGAAAATAATGCCCCTACACAAAGCGCAGTCAGTAACATTTCAATTTCGACACGTCGCGCCAACATGGCAAATCCAAGATTGGCCATTAATATTTGTGCACTAAACAGGGCCGGCCATGCCCCAAATCTTTTGAAGGTATAGCGATAGGTCATCCATAAGGTCGCTAACGCGGCAAATGCCGAAGGTAGCCTCAGCGTCCACTCATTCACAAAACCCATTAAACTGGATAGTCCAAGGGAAATCCAATAGAGCAAAGGAGGTTTTGTTAGATAGAGTTCACCATTTAACGTTGGCAGTAACCAATTACCGCCCTCGAACATTTCCTTGATTGCCAAGGCGCGCCGCCCTTCGTTCAGTGAGGTCAGGCTTACGCTGCCTAAACCCCAAAAAATGATAAGCAAACAAAAAATTGCACTGGCAATAAAAAGTTGGCGATAGGTTTTACTCATGGGTCTATTCATACAAAGGTAGGTTCATACTAAATTTTCCGCATGCCTTAAATTCGCTATTTGCCATTACGGTGGATTAACATCAGATTTCGAACATAGACAATCGTCCCTGGAAGCTGACCTAAGATAATTACAGGGTCAACACGATGTATCCCATAGGCCAGCACAATTAAGCCACCCATCAAACTAAGATACCAGAAACTGACAGGGATTAAACTCTGTTGGTGGCGCTCGCTGTGTATCCACTGCACAATAAAACGCATCATGAAAAGGCATTGCCCAATTAAACCGATTGCCAACCAGACTAAATCCTGCCCTTTCATCCCGGCAAAATATTGCTGTATCGCTGCAATCAAATGCCCTAAAAAATATCCAATACCGTGATCCATACTTAAGTCCTTATGATTCCTCGGTCGCTGCGGGAATCTTTGCGCGCCGCTGCAACCAGGCTACTCCAAATAAATCGACAATTCCCACCATCAATCGATCAAGCGTTCCATAGTTAGATTTTCCGTGCTCGCGATTGCGATGACTAACATGCACTGAAACTACTTTCCCGCCACGGCGCTTAATTAAAGCAGGTAAAAATCGGTGCATATGGTCGAAATAGGGCAAGTCTAGAAATGCTGCACGAGAAAATAACTTCAAACCGCAACCAGTATCGGGAGTGTCATCTTTCAGCATATTTGAGCGAACGGTATTCGCAATCACTGAAGACATGCGTTTAATCCAGGTATCACGGCGACTTTGTCGTCTATTCCCACCCACCAACTCTACTCCTTCGGTTAAGGCTGACAGTAATTTAGGAATATCTTCGGGATTATTCTGCCCATCACCATCCAAAGTTGCAATCCAATCATACTTGGAAAATTTCACGCCTGTTCTCACTGCGGTACTTTGTCCGCAACTTTTCGCGTGACGCACGACTCTAAGTTGCGGATATTGACTTTGCAATGCTTTCAGTTTTGTAAAAGTGTCATCTGTACTGCCATCATCGATATAAATAATCTCGTGCTGAATGACTGACTGCAATGCGGCATTGATCTCAGCAATCAAACTTTCCACATTCTCTTGTTCATTACGAACCGGTACGACCACAGATAATTGTTGGGGATGAATAAAATTAGGCATTATTTCACATTCCAAATCAGAAAGTTAATATAAACATTCCATTAGCATAGTTGTATAATTACATTGAATGCCACTATATTATTGAGTGCGACAATGTTGTTGTCTGCACAGTAATCTTGCCAATCCGGCACCTCTGTCCAGTCACTTAAAAATATAAAATCTAGGCCTGCACGTGTTGCAGCCTCATAATCATATTTACTATCACCAATAAAAAGTGCGGGAAGTTGCAGGTTACCACTAGCTTTCTCTCGTTTTAATACCGTATCTTTATTATCCGGGCTGCCAAACAAGCCGCCATCGAAAAGTTTTGCCAGATTGCGCTTGGCAAATAATGTACGAATCTCTTGCTGATCGCCACCAGAGAGTATCATCCAGTTCGCCTGTGGTGTCGCTTTTCGTAAATCAGCTAAGCCTTCGGCAACTTTACATTCCAGTAAACCCACTTCCAACTCACTTGCAAACTCATCCAGTAATGCTTGAATCGCTTGATCGTTCACCGGCTGATGGACAATTTCGCGCAGGTAGTAATCGAACTTATGGTAACGAGAGATACCACCCAGCTTAACGTGATAATCCACCAGCGCCTGTGCTTCTTTATCTGTTGCGCCTAAGTTTTTAGCGGTACGAAAGTAGGCTTCAGTTTTCACGATGTTAGAATCTAACACCACGCCATCACAATCAAATACGATGGTTTTATATTTTTTCATTTCAAATTTCAAGCCATTTTCCTCAATGAAAAATCACAATAATGCGGGCATTAAAAATCCGTATTTTTAACGTGAATTTTGCATCACATTATTTCGATGCCCTGTAAGCCTTATAAATAAAGGCTTGCAGGGCGACGTTTTACTCTCGAGGATGAATTTGGCAATATTTACTTAAAAAATACACGCCATTGACACAATAAAATCACCTACAAAAAAGGGCTAAGCATGACGCCAAGCCCTTAGCCTAAGACATGTCCGTTAGCGCATTTAACGCAGTAAACTTAAGCCGCCTTAATGGCGCTCGCTTCTTTGGCTAATTTAGTAATGTGTGCCCAATCTTTACGCGCAACAGCGTCCGCTGGAGTCAACCATGTACCGCCACAGACCACTACGTTTGGCAAGGCCAAAAATTGCGGTGCAGATTCAACGGTTACACCACCTGTAGGGCAAAACTTTACATCGCCAAAGGGCCCAGCAAAACCTTTAAGTAAGTTAATCCCACCCACTGCCACGGCTGGGAACAGTTTTAAGAAGTAGTAATCATCTGCATTTGCCATCATGATTTCTGAACCGGTAGAAACACCTGGCAACAATGACAAGCCGATTTTACGTGCAAACAAACCTAATTCGCTGGTATAACCCGGACTAACCGCAAATTTACAGCCTACATCCAACGAAGCTTGCGCGTCTTTCAAGTTACGTACCGTGCCTGAACCCATAATCGCATCTGGCACGTGCTTAGCAATTTGCTCCATCGCTTGCAATGCGCATGAGGAGCGTAACGTGACTTCAAGTACGCGAATACCGCCTTCAAGCAAGGCTTCCGCCATCGGCACGGCATCTTC
>JBARQL010000125.1:0-3052 GCA_049643685.1 Methylotenera sp. | reverse complement strand
AGTTTGCCGCGCCATCCGCTGGCAGATAAGGTGTATCTGATTGAAGAAAAAGGTCGCCCAGGGGAATTGCTGCCGATTCTGGAAGACGAGCACGGCACTTATATTATGAACAGTAAAGATTTACGCGCGATTGAGCATGTTGAACGCTTAATCAAAATGGGTGTGGATTCGTTGAAAATTGAAGGCCGTACAAAATCGCGCTATTACGTGGCGCGTACTTGCCAGAATTATCGTAAAGCGATTGATGATGCAGTGGCGGGTCGTCCGTTTGATTGGAGCTTGCTGGGCGATTTAGAGAATTTAGCCAACCGTGGCTATACCGATGGTTTTTATCAACGCCATCACACGGCTGAGCACCAAAATTACAAGCAAGGTTACTCAATTTCAAACCGTAGTTTGTATGTGGGCGATATTGTGGCCTACGATGTAGAAAAAGGTTTGGCGGATATTGAGGCGCGGAACAAGTTTGGGGTGGGCGATCGTCTGCAAGTGATTCATCCAACAGGAAATCAAGAGTTAGTCGTTGAGCAAATGTTCAATAAAAAAGGTGAGCCTGTTCAGGAGGCTTCTGGCAGTGGTTATTTTGTGCGCTTGCCGATTGTTGCCAGCGATTTAAGTAATGCGATGGTGGTGAAATATCTATAGCATTTTGCGAGCCTAAAAGCGAATAAATCTGCCATTATATTCTACGAGCAAAAAATACTGCCCTGCAAGCCTTTATTTACAAGGCTCGCAGGGCAGTGAAATAAGATGCGCGTATTTAGCTTCTAATATAGCTCTCTAATTGTTTAATCAGCCGTTGCTGATAATCGATGGTTTCTTTCACTAAATCGCCAATTGAGAGCATGCCGATAACTTTGTCATTTTCAACGACAGGCAAGTGGCGAATGCGCTTGTCAGACATAATCGACATCGCTTGCTCGACCGTATCCGCGGGTTTGACCGATAACACTTTGTCAGTCATCACCTCGCTAATTTGTGTGGTTTTAGATGACCTGCCCTTCAACACCACTTCACGTGCATAATCGCGTTCAGAAAAAATCCCCACTAACTTTTCACCTTGAATGACGACCAAGGCGCCGATTTTGTATTCAGCCATCACCACTAGCGCATCAAAAACAGGGCGATGCGGTGCGATAGAAATCACTTCTTTATATTTTTTGAGATTGATTAATTGTTGTACTGTTTTCATGATTTTCCCCTCACAGTTGGCACGACTTAAAAATATACACCTTATAATGCCTAAGGGAACACTTTAGGTGCAAATTTTTAACATATGCAAAAAAATATCACAATCAAAGCCTTTGTTGCACTTTTTATACTCACGCTCATTTGGGGTTACAACTGGGTAGTGATGAAATTGGCAGTGCAATATGCCAGCCCGTTTCAGTTTGCGGCGATGCGTACCTTTAGTGGCGCGATTATTTTATTTATCGTCATGTTGTTCACCAAACGGTCATTGGCCGTAAAAGAATTTCCCACCATGTTAGTGTTAGGTTTATTGCAAACCATCGGGTTTACCGGTTTGATTATATGGGCAGTGGCATCTGGCGGTGCAGGTAAAACCGCGGTGTTGAGCTACACCATGCCTTTCTGGGTAATGCTATTTGCTTGGCCATTATTAGGTGAAAAAGTACAAGGCTGGCAATGGCTGGCGGTAGTGTTCGCACTGTTGGGTGTGGCGCTGATTTTTGATCCGCTACACATTAAGGCGGACGGTTTCAGTATGTTCTTGGCGCTATGTTCGGGTATTTTTTGGGCGATTTCGGCAATTATTTCTAAAAAATTACACAAGCGAGAGCCGCATTTAGATTTACTCAATATTACTGCATGGCCAATGTTGTTGGGTTCAATTCCGCTGGTAATATATGCGCTGATGATAGACGCACCCCCGATTCAATGGACGAATATTTTTATTGGCGCCGTGTTGTTTAATGTTCTGCTAAGTGGTGTGGTGGCGTGGTTGCTATGGTTGTATGCGCTGCAGCGTTTGAATGCGGGTATTGCCAGCATGGCGAGTATGTTGGCGCCTGTGATAGGCGTGTTATCGGCATGGTTGCAGCTCAATGAAGTGCCAAGCAAGCAAGAACTCATTGGCATGTTATTAATTGCATTCGCTTTGGTGATTATTTCAGCAATAAGTATACGTAAGCATCAGCAAGTGGATGCCGCACAAGGGCAGGAGTAAATATAGTTACTTTTGTACCACGGCTACTCCGCTTTTCTAAGTGATTAATCTCTTGAAAAGTCGTATGTAGGAGCGGTCAGTGACCGCGAAATCGCGGTTCGCGGTCAAGGACCGCTCCTACAAAGACGTGGTAAAATTGCGGTTTCAATCAATCATATTTTAGGGTTAGCAACATGGCCGGTCATAGTAAATGGGCAAATATTCAGCACCGCAAAGGTCGTCAAGACGCGAAACGCGGCAAAATTTTCACCAAAATCATTAAAGAAATTACAGTTGCCGCGCGCTTAGGTGGCGGTGACGCCAATATGAACCCGCGCTTACGTGCGGCGGTGGCCGAAGCCAAAGAAGAAAATATGCCCGCTGACAATATTACGCGTGCCATTAAAAAAGGCACAGGTGAATTGGAAGGCGTGAACTACGAAGAAATTCGCTATGAAGGCTACGGCATTAACGGCGCAGCCATAATTATTGACTGCCTCACTGACAACAAACAACGCGCGGTGATGGATGTACGCCACGCGCTGAGCAAACACGGCGGCAATTTAGGTACCGATGGCAGCGTGGTGTTTATGTTTAAACATTGCGGCAGCCTAATTTACGAGCCAGGTACTGATGAAGATAAAGTGATGGAAGTTGCCCTTGAAGCAGGTGCTGAAGATGTGGTGACGGATGAAGATGGCAGCATCGAAGTGATAACTCCGCCCAGCGATTTTTTAACGGTGAAAGAGGCAATGGAGGCCGCAGGCCTAAAAGCAGTGATGGCAGAAGTGACCATGAAGCCGAATATGGAAACCATTTTTACGGGCGATGATGCGCTGAAAATGCAAAAAATATTGGATGCGCTGGATGATTTGGATGATGTGC
>JBARQL010000124.1:0-29836 GCA_049643685.1 Methylotenera sp. | reverse complement strand
GGCACCACAGCACCATTAATCGTATTCGCAGGTCACACTGACGTGGTGCCAACCGGCCCGCTTGAAAAATGGCATACACCACCGTTTGAACCGACAATTAAAGATGGCATGCTCTATGCGCGCGGTGCGGCAGATATGAAAACTTCACTGGCTGCTTTCATCACCAGCATTGAAGAATTTATTGCAGAAAACCCAAACCACGCTGGCTCAATCGGTTTATTAATTACTTCTGATGAAGAAGGCGTGGCTGTAGACGGTACCGTGAAAGTGGTCGAAGCCCTAAAAGCGCGCAATGAGCATTTTGATTACTGTATTGTCGGCGAACCCACCAGCAACAAAGTCGTGGGCGACATGATTAAAAATGGTCGGCGCGGCTCGCTGTCAGGCAAGCTCACGGTCAAAGGCTTGCAGGGCCATATCGCGTACCCGCATTTGGTGAAAAACCCGATTCACATGGTGGCTCCGGCCATTAAAGACATGGTCGAAACCATTTGGGACAACGGTAACGAGTATTTTCCGCCCACTTCATGGCAGATTTCAAATATGAATGGCGGTACGGGTGCGACGAATGTCGTGCCAGGTGAAGTGGAAATTTTATTCAACTTCAGATTTTGTCCTGAACTCAACAACGCAGGCAGCACCGAAGCCAATTTAAAAGAACGCGTTCACGCTATTTTAGACCAGCATGCGCTTGACTATGATTTAGATTGGGAATACTCACCGCCCTACATCACGCCACGCGGCAATCTGGTGGAAGCCATCTCAGAGGCGATTGAAAAAGCTTATGGCGTCACGCCAGAGCTCTCCACTACTGGCGGCACTTCTGACGGGCGTTTTATTGCCGACATCTGCAAACAAGTCATTGAGTTTGGCCCACTCAACGCGACCATCCATAAACTGAATGAATGTGTCGGCGTGGCAGACATTGAGCCGCTCAAAGAAACTTACAAACTCACCATGAAAACATTACTCAAATGACCGTTTACTCACAAGCCTCTACTGAATTGCACACCATCCGCGATTGGCTACGCTTTGCGGTCAGCCAATTTGAAAACTCAGACATTTTTTTCGGTCATGGCACTGATAATAGCTACGATGAAGCTGTTTGGCTGATCATGAGTGGTTTGCACTTACCGATGGATACGCTCAATAACTTTTTAGATGCACGCTTAACCACGACAGAATGCGCCAAATTAGCAATCTTGATTGAACAGCGCATTACCAAACACACGCCAACCGCTTACTTGGTTAAAGAAGCTTGGCTGCAAGGTCTTAAATTTTATGTGGATGAACGTGTGCTTATTCCACGTTCATTCATTGCTGAGTTACTGGCGAATGACTTAAGCCCTTGGGTGGAATTTCCTGAAATGATAGCAAGCGCGGCCGATATTTGCACCGGCAGCGGAT
The DNA here is from genome assembly GCA_049643685.1 of Methylotenera sp. GTDB lineage: Bacteria > Pseudomonadota > Gammaproteobacteria > Burkholderiales > Methylophilaceae > Methylotenera. Next base: position 28,429 of record JBARQL010000124.1, on the reverse strand, counting down.
GCTTAGGTATTTTACTAGCCAGCAGCTTTCCTAATGCGGCGATTGATGTCATTGATATTTCACAAGATGCGATTGATGTATGCAATATCAACATTGCGAATTACGGTTTAGAAAATCAAATCACCGCCATCAAGTCTGATATGTTTAGCGCATTGGCAGGCAAAAAATACGACATTATCATCAGCAACCCGCCTTATGTGGACGCGCCTTCAATGGCGGCCCTCCCTGCAGAATACCAAAACGAGCCGCAACTGGCGCTTGGCAGCGGCACAGCGGGCTTAGACCACACGCACACGTTATTGCGTGAAGCGGCGGATTATCTCAATGACGACGGCTTGCTGATTGTCGAAATCGGCCATAATCGTGAAGCGCTGGAAGCCGCTTACCCCAACACAATTTTCAACTGGCTTGAAACTTCATCTGGCAATGAGTTTGTATTTTTACTCACCAAAGAGCAGTTAATTTAATTCACTTTTATCTCTATTCACACGCACCATTCACCAGGCCACTCTATTTTGAATTCCATCCAAACTGCTACCAACACCATCACATGGCAAGAAGCAGGCAAAACTAAAACCAGCGTCTGGCATTCTGAGAACAATGCGCCAACCCCTAAGCGTGTTCAAATCGCGGATGACACCATCAAAGCCGACGATGCTTATAAGCTGTGCTGTGAAGGCACGGCGCTGCTCTGGCGTGGGGATTTTCAAAATGCCAAACATCTGTTGCAGGCGCTCTCACGCAGAATAGACCGCCCAGGCAAAAAACCCAAAAAAGCTGCCAGCACCATGCTTGAGGCTTTTCATTTACATCGCCAGGCGCAATCTCAAAAAGCGCGTATTTTAGGCATGCTAGTGATTGAATTAAACGTAGGTTACAGCATTAGCCTACGCCGCGCGCCAGAGGTAAAAGCCGCATGCGAACATGCTTACGGCAAAAGTACACAAGCCATTGTAGTGTCGCTTCGTGAAATTTTAGGTTTAATCGGCGCCTATGAATGGCACAAAAATGGCGTAGAAGTCTTGTCTTTAGGAAGTACAGCCATCAACAATAAAATTTACCCGAGTTATGGTGTATTTTCACCCATCCGTGGCGAGTATTTAGCGCTGGTGGATACCACGCCGTTGCCTGTGCCTTGTAATCTGGCATTCGATATCGGTACGGGCACTGGCGTGCTCGCGGCCATACTCGCCAATCGCGGCATCACAAAAACCGTCGCTACCGATAATTCGCACCGCGCCTTAGATTGCGCGCTGAGCAATATCAATCAGCTTGGCCTAAAAAATAACGTGGCACTGGTAGAAGCGGATTTATACCCGAAAATAGATTACGGCAACGCCGATTTAATCGTCTGCAATCCGCCTTGGCTGCCCGCGCATCCAAGCTCAGCGTTGGAATCGGCCATCTATGATGAAAAAAGCAAAATGCTGAAGGGCTTTTTAAACGGCTTGAGTGCGCGCTTAACCGATACTGGCGAAGGCTGGTTGATCCTCTCAGATTTTGCAGAACATTTAGGCTTAAGGACGCGTGAAGAGTTACTGAGTTGGATAGCCGCTGCTGGTTTAAAAGTGATTGATAGAATCGACACCGAAGCCAAACACAACAAAACGCTGGATGCCAGTGACCCCCTGCATGCGGCACGTAAGGCTGAAGTCACTTCATTGTGGCGGTTGGGTAAAGCCTGACGCGAAAATATCACTTTTTTGTTATTTTTCACTCATCTTTATTAGCACTGCCCTGCGAGCCTTATCAATAAAGGCTTGCAGGGCAGATATTTTTACTCGGAGCTAAACTCGGGCCTAAAGAAGTGTAATAAACGGCTGAAATATTGAACTGGAAATTGGCCCGCTAATTTTTTTTATCGCACGGCGGTGTGCATGTCCCATAAATCGTCAATGAATGATCTTGCATTTTAAAACCAAGCTTTTCAGCAGCGCTGATTTGTCTTTTTTCAATTTCGGCATCGTAAAATTCTTCCACACGGCCGCATTTAATGCAGACGATATGGTCATGATGACTGCCGCCATTCAGTTCAAAAACCGCTTTGCCGCTTTCAAAATGGTGGCGTATCAGCAAGCCCGCTTGTTCAAACTGCGTGAGCACACGGTACACCGTCGCCAAACCCACATCTTCGCCAGCGCTTATCATCACCTTATAAATATCTTCGGCCGATAAATGGCGATCTTTGCTATTTTCAAACAAGCTTAGAATTTTGAGCCGTGGTAACGTGGCTTTCAGGCCTGCGTTTTTTAAGTCATTTTGATCATGCATCATAGTCGCTCTTAAGGTTAGAAACTGCAAAAAGCCTGGCAGTGTTTTGGGGGTTGGCTTACGCGCTATTTATCTACGTGTGTTATATTAACGCTTATTCAAATTAAAGTCATATTATGCGTATTTTATCATTTTTGCGTTACCCAATTTTTCTTTTGGTACTACTTTGCACGGCATGCGGCACGGCACTTCCTACCGTTAAACCTTTTAAGCTGGATGTGCAGCAAGGCAATGTAGTGACCTCAAAAATGCTCTTGCAATTGCGCCCGGGCATGACGAAATCGCAAGTGCGGTTCATTATGGGCACGCCACTTGTTCAAGATAGTTTTCACGGTAACCGTTGGGATTACGTGTACCAAATGCGCGAAGGCGGCAAACTTACCGAACAGCGTCGTGTGATTTTAGACTTTGAAAGCGATTTATTAAAATCGGTGCGTGGCGATGTGACGCCTTCTGTGAGTGACAAAGCCGCTACCGATGCTGGTGCAGTCAATACTGGGCCACGTACGATTAATCCTAGCCCTAAACCACAAGAAAAAGGCGTGCTGGACAAGCTGAAATTCTGGAAAAAAGATGAAACTGTACCTGCTAAAGAAGCGAAACCGGAGGAAGCCCCTAAACCCGGTAGCGAAGCAATAGAAGCTCCAGCCGCCGCGACAGAAAGCAAAGAAATGGCCGCACCTGTTGAATTGATGTCACCGTCACAAGAGCCACCACAAGAAGTGAAATCGATTTTAGTCGTGCCGATGGAAGGCTTACCAATGCCAGCCCCTGCCACTGAATCACCTGTAGTGCCTGCTGAAAGTGCTGCACCAGTACCAGCGTCAAAAGTAGAGCCAGTCAAAGCTGAGCCTATCAAGATGGAGCCTATCAAGATGGAGCCTATTAAAGAAGTACCTAATAAAGAAGCGCCTGCAAAAGCAGTGCCAACCGTACCCAAAGCTGAAAAAGTAATAGAAGCACCTAAAGCGGTTGTACCAGAAAAAGCACCCGAAATAACAAATTCAAAATCAGAAGTCATCACACCCATTGATAGCAAAACTGCGGCAGATAAAGCAGAGTTACCACCGGAAGATTCACCCACCTTTTTTGACAAAATGTTAGAAAAAATCGGCTTCTAAAATTAGGGTTTAACATCATGAAAAATCCTCTGAAAATAGTCATTGCTGGCTGTTCTGGGCGCATGGGGCATGTGTTGCTCGAATGCGTGTTTGCCGACACAGAGTTAGTGCTTCACGGCGCACTGGATAGAGCAGATAACCCGCAATTAGGGCGCGATGCCGGTGAGTTATTCGGTAAACTTTCCAATGTAAAAATCACCGGCAGCATCGAAGATGCCTTAAAAAATGCCGATGTATTGGTTGATTTCACCCGCCCAGAAGCCAGCATGCACTACCTTGCCGCCTGCCAAAAAGCCAACGTCAAAATGGTGATTGGCACGACTGGTTTTTCGGCTGAAGAAAAAGCAACTATCGCCAAAGCGGCTGAAAAAATCGGCATCGTCTTTGCCCCCAACATGAGTGTGGGCGTGACTTTACTCATCAATTTAGTGGAGCAAGCGGCAAAAGTGTTGAGCGAAGGCTACGATATTGAAGTCGTCGAAATGCACCACCGCCATAAAGTCGATGCGCCTTCTGGCACGGCCTTGCGTTTGGGCGAAGCTGCGGCACACGGCATTGGCAAAGCCCTAAAAGATTGTGCCGTGTATGCGCGTGAAGGCGTCACTGGCGAACGAGAAGCAGGCACTATCGGCTTCGCCACCCTCCGTGGCGGTGATGTGGTGGGCGATCACACCGTCGTGCTCGCAGGCGTTGGCGAGCGTGTAGAACTCACCCACAAAGCCAGCAGTCGTGCGACTTTTGCGCTGGGCGCATTGCGCGCGGCTAAGTTTTTAGCTCACAAAAAAACGGGCTTATATGACATGCAAGATGTGCTGGGATTTAAGTAAACTAATGCGCTTTTACAAACATTTCTAACGCTTAAATACTCTCGAACAAAAAACACTGCCCTGAGAGCCTTTATTTACAAGGCTCCCAGGGCAGTCATGACAAAGAAGTACTGAATTCAGTTAAAAGTAGAATTTTTTTACAAATAAACTCCTACCCTCTCCCACGATTCCGATCGCTCTTTTTCTGCATAGCAGGCGCATTTAAATCACTCGTCTGACGCACACGTCGATTAACGGATTTTCTTGGCGAAGGTTTCTTAGTAGCAGGATTGCCACGCTCAGCGTCTGTTTTTCCACGATACGGTTTAGCTTCACCATCCATAGCTTCACGCGGTTTTCTATCAAGCGCGCTCACGCGTTGTTTGCGCACTTTAGGCACAAATACTGCGGTGGCTTTATCTTTTTCGCGCTGGGTGAGTTGTCTCAATGGTGCGTTGGGTACTGGCAAGCCTGCCCATTCCAGCAAACCTACTACTTCTTTTTGCTCGAGTTTGAGCATGGTGCCACGTTTCACGCGTGGCGGTAAATTGACGGGGCCAAAGCGCACGCGCATGAGGCGGCTGACGGGCAATTGAAACGCCTCAAACAAACGGCGCACTTCGCGGTTACGACCTTCGCGCAGAATGACTTGATACCAATGGTTTGCACCCTCGCCACCTTGTGCACGAATACTGTCAAAGCTCGCGGGGCCATCTTCCAGCTCAATGCCTTCAGTAAGCTGTGCCATTTGGCCTTCAGTCAATTCGCCAAAAATACGCACGGCATATTCACGTTCCACCTCATAACGCGGATGCATAAAATGATTGGCCAGTTCGCCAGAAGTGGTGAATATCAGCAAACCGCTGGTGTTCATGTCCAAGCGACCAATGGCAATCCATTTACCGTGTTTCACTTTTGGCAGCTTATCAAATACGCTGGCGCGGCCTTCTGGGTCATCTTGGCTGACGATTTCACCTTCCGGTTTATGGTAAATCAATACTTGTGGAAGTTCTGCCTCAAAAGGCAATTTCAATGGACGACTATCAAGGCGTACCACATCATGCTGCGTAACACCCTGACCAACTACTGCAGGCGCGCCATTCACCGTTACGCGGCCACTGGCGATGAGTTCTTCCATATCACGGCGCGAACCCAGGCCAGCTAATGCCAATAGTTTATGCAAACGCTGCGTAGGTTCTGGCGGCGCGTTTTCGTCTACCGCTAACTTGGTAAAGCTGGTTTTTGGGCGCCGCGGCGTTGCTTGTGGATCGCGCTGGGTTTTGAAGGGACGTGCCATAATGATTGTACTTTCAACTGAATATGGCAATTTTACAGCAGATTAAGCTCAAAGCCTTATGTTTATGTCATTTCGAGTGCAGCGAGAAATCTTTAGATTTACTTAGCATTTCAAAAACAAGATTTCTCGCTGCACTCGAAATGACAAATGAAGATATTTAACTATCAAGCGGCATTTCTTGTTGGGCAAAATCCTCCATCGGTGGGAGTTCTGCAAGGGAACGCAGATTCAAATCATCCAAAAAGTGCTTGGTCGTAGCATAAAGTGATGGTCTGCCTGGCACTTCGCGCTGGCCGACGACATCAATCCAATCACGTTCTTGTAATTGGCGCATCACGTTTGGATTCACCGCTACACCGCGAATTTCCTCAATATCACCACGCGTCACAGGTTGGCGATAAGCAATAATCGCTAAAGTTTCCATCACCGCACGTGAATATTTGGTCTGTTTTTCCGGGTTCAAACGCGCCAAAAAAGGGCCAAATTCTGGTCGTGCCTGAAAGCGATAACCCGTGGCGACCTGCACCAATTCCATGGTGCGCACATCCCAATCTAGTTTTAATTCATCCAGAATCATACGTAAAGTAGTGCGTTCCATGCGCCCTGCAAATAACTTGAGCATATCATCTAAACTAAGCGGCTGGCCAGCAGTCAGCAAGGCGGTTTCAAGCACTTGCTTCATTTCAATGATATTTTCTGGTTCGTTCATCGTATTTCTCAAAATTATGCAATTTCGGTGTTGGAGCGCAATTTATTGCGCGAAATCCACACTCATTAATGCTGCATTCGCGTAATAAATTGCGCGCCTACGCATTCACCTGCAAATAAATTGGCGAAAAAGGCGCTTGTTGCGTGATGCGAACTAAGCCTTCTTTAGCCAACTCTAAAATTGCTAAAAAATTGACCACCAGTTTCGGCAAGCCGTCATTCACTACATCAAACAATTGCGAAAACTCTACCATGCCATCGGCTTTCAAGCGCCGTAGAATCTGGCTCATGTGCTCACGCACAGAGAGTTCTGCACGGCCAATTTTATGGTGCGAATTCAATTTAGCGCGTTTCAACACATTGCGCCACGCTTCTGCCAATTCATCTAAACTCACTTCTGGCGGCTTAACTTCGCTGATATGCTGGTAATACGCAGCGGCAACGCTCAACTCTTCACCCACTTTGGGCATGTCATCCAAGCGCTGCGCGGCGAGCTTAATCGCCTCATACTCCATCAAGCGGCGCACTAATTCTGCACGCGGGTCATCTTCTTCGGCAATTTCGGCAGGTTTGGGCAATAACATGCGCGATTTAATCTCAATCAACATCGCCGACATCAGCAGATAATCTGCGGCAAGTTCCAGATTGATTGCCTTCATTTTTTCCACATAAACCATATATTGCGCCGTCAATTGCGCCATGTGAATATCAAGAATATCCAAATTATGTTTGCGGATGAGGTACAACAGTAAATCCAGCGGACCTTCAAACGATTCTAAATACACCTCCAGCGCATCAGGCGGAATGTATAAATCGTGCGGTAGCTCGTTGAGCGTTTCGCCTTTTATTTTTGCATTGAAGGAAGTTTCGAGCAATTTAACCGCCAGTTAACTGTAGTTCAAACCCATCGCATCTCTTACATCACGCATCGTTTCGCGTGCGAGCTTGCGCGCTTTTTCACACCCTTCTGCCACAATATTTTTCACCAAAGTTGGGTCTTCGGCATATTGTGCGGCACGTTCTTGAATCGGTTTCAGCTCTTTTAGTACGCCTTCAATCACGGGTTGTTTGCATTCTATGCAGCCGATGGATGCGCCTTTACAGCCCATTTGCACCCAATCTTTAACATTATCTTCTGAGTAGATTTCATGCAGTTGCCACACAGGGCATTTGGCTGGGTCGCCAGGGTCAGTACGGCGAATGCGCGCGGGGTCAGTCGGCATGGTTTTGATTTTTTTGGCGATTACCTCAGGATTTTCACGTAGCGAAATGGTGTTGTTATAAGACTTGGACATTTTTTGCCCATCCAGCCCCGGCATTTTAGAAGCAGGCGTGAGCTTGTATTCCGGCTCAAGCAATATCATTTTGCCGCCGCCCTCTAAATAACCCAGCAGACGTTCTTTATCGCCCATGCTCATGCCTTGCTGCTCTTCAATCATGGCGCGTGCTGATTCCAGCGCTTCTTCATCGCCACTTTGCTGGTAGGCATTGCGCATTTCTTCATACAGCGCACCGCGCTTGCTGCCGAGTTTTTTAATGGCGGCTTCGGCTTTTTCTTCAAAGCCTGTTTCTTTACCGTATAAGTGGTTGAATCGACGGGCGATTTCACGGGTAAATTCAATATGCGGAATTTGGTCTTCGCCCACAGGTACTTGCGTGGCTTTATACATCAAAATATCCGCACTTTGTAATAAAGGGTAGCCTAAAAAGCCGTAAGTGGATAAATCTTTGCTCGACAACTTTTCTTGCTGGTCTTTGTAAGTCGGTACGCGCTCTAGCCAGCTGAGCGGAGTTATCATGCTTAAAAGTGTAAATAATTCTGCATGCTCTGGCACGCGCGATTGTATAAAAATAGTGGCGTTGGCCGGGTCTACCCCTGCGGCGAGCCAGTCAATCACCATTTCCCAAACACTTTCTTCTATGATTTCAGGCGTGTCGTAATGCGTGGTCAGTGCGTGCCAATCGGCCACAAAAAATAGGCATTCATGCTCGTGCTGTAGTTTAATCCAATTTTTAAGTACACCATTGTAATGCCCTAAATGCAAGTTGCCTGTCGGGCGCATGCCTGATAAAACGCGTTCTATTGCCATGTGTTGAAAAACCTTAAATGTGTGATGTGATGATTATAGCAAGTTAACAAAAGTATAAATGACATTGGAAGCCAAATTAATCAGCGGGTCTAAAATCTTACCGAGCACTCCGGTAAATAACAGTGCGATTAAAATAAAGAAGCCGAAGCGTTCTATTTGCGCGAATGGCTGTGCAAGATGATGCGGTAACAAACTAACCGCGATACGACCGCCATCTAAGGGTGGCAATGGCAACAAATTCAGCACCATCAATACGATGTTAATAGACACGCCAGCTTTAGCCATGAGCGCTAACGGCACTGCCACACTCTCGGGCGCGCTGATCGCAAGTTTAAACATAAGCCCCCAAAAAATAGCCATCACGAAATTGGAAGCTGGTCCTGCTGCCGCCACCCAAAGCATGTCTTTTTTCGGGTTGCGCAAGGCGGCAAAATTCACAGGCACGGGCTTAGCCCAGCCGAATAAAATACCACCCAGCATGACGGTTAAAGCAGGCAACAAAATAGTGCCGAATGGGTCAATGTGTTTGATTGGATTTAAAGTAATGCGCCCAGCATTATGCGCTGTCATATCACCAAAATATCGAGCAGCGTAGCCATGCGCGGCTTCATGCACAGTAATTGCAAATATAATGGGGATGGCATAAATGATTATTTTTTGTATGACTGATAAGTCCATTTTTCTCTCTTTATTTTATTGGTAAGGGCGCTTCTATTAATTTAAGTTTCTAAGTTAGACTAGGCGCGAGTAAGAAATTATGATGCAGCATATAATTGATATTTAAAGAATAATTATTTGTAAGCAACGCAGTATAACAACGATATTGTTTAAGCAGGCAAGCCACAGCATGGATGCTAGCATAATTGAATTAACAGAGTTGCCTTTAAGTTTACGTTAGCCCAAAAGGCGCCAAATCGCCCTGCCCCGCGCGAATCAGCACAGGCACTTCACCGGTCAAATCAATCACAGAAGTCGCGCCCGCTGTGCAATGTCCAGCATCGATCACCAAATCAACGACATGTTCCAGCCGCTCGCGGATTTCCCACGCCTCACTGAGTACTTCGTCTTCACCCGTAATATGCAAAGTCATGCTCAGCAGCGGCGCATCGATGGCTTCTAATATGGCTTGTACAACGGCATGTTGGGGCACGCGAATGCCCACCGCACTGCGTTTGGGATGCTGTAATTTACGCGGCACTTCACGGGTAGCATTTAAAATAAACGTATATGCGCCTGGCGTATTGGCTTTCAGCAAACGAAACTGACTATTGCTCACCACAGCATAATTGCCGAGCTCACTTAAATTTCGGCACACCAGAGTAAACAAATGTTTATCATCCACACCGCGAATTTGGCGTATACGTGTTTGCGCATCCCCATGACCTAACATGCAGCCTAAAGCATAGCCTGAATCCGTTGGGTAAGCTATGACGCCACCATCACGCAAAATTTCTGCCGTGTGCGTTACTAAGCGCGGCTGCGGATTATCTAAGTGAATATTAAAGAGTTGCGACACAATGCATTAAATTTTTTGGGTTTTAAATTTTATGGTTTTAATTTTTATGGCTTTAGCCCTTATGCGGCGAGGCCTAACACTTCAGGCCAATCTTGCCAGACAGGGTCACAGTTGTTCGGCAACGCTGGTAAGCGCCCCATTTCCATAAAGCTGATGCCCTGACCGTGATAATCTGAACCTTGCGAGGATTTTAGGCTAAATTGATGGGCGATTTTAGCAAATTGTTGGTATTGTGGCGGCGTATGGCTGCTAGTAACGACTTCTATAGCTACACCGCCGTAACTTCTAAATTCGTGCATGAGCAAGTACATATTAATCATGCCTAAATCATAACGGCCAGGATGCGCGATGACCGGAATACCACCGCTATCAAGAATCAATTTAACGGCTTGCTCTAACGTCATCCATTGATGATCCACGAAGCCCGGTTTACCTTTGACTAAAAATTTTTTAAATACCGCTTTGGTATCTTTTGCGTGGCCTTTTTCAACCAAAAAGCGTGCAAAATGCACACGTGTGATAATGCTTTGTTTGGCAATGGCTTTTGCGCCTTCGTAGGCATCAAGAATGCCCGCCTTGGCTAAGCCCTCGCCTATTTGTCGTGCACGAGAATCACGGTCTTGATGTACTTGGTTTAGCGCGTGATTTAACGCGCTATTTTCAGGGTTAATTTTCAAACCGACGATGTGCAACGTGCGTTTTTTCCAAGTCACTGAAATTTCAACGCCATCGACAAATTGAATATCGTGCTCAATTGCAGTCTGCCGGGCTAACTTTAACCCGCCAATATCATCGTGATCAGTCAGTGCCAATACTTTAACACCATGAAACGCAGCATGCGCCACTAATGCTTGCGGCGAAAGCAGCCCATCAGAAATGGTAGAATGACAATGTAAATCAATCGGTAACGACATATATGTAAGCAAAGCACCATCAAAATGAAAAAGCTTTAAAAATTAACCGTGTATAATGTACATAAAATCTAACACTTGCGACACAGCATCAATCATAACAAAATAGCACCTGTTTTAATACGATGATTAAACAACTGATTGATTAACCCATTGAATATTTAAACCCAGTGAATATTAAAGTTACCTCACGATAAAGCACAGTCACCTCTATGAAGTTTCTATTTGATTTATTTCCAGTCATTTTGTTTTTTGTAGCGTATAAATTTTTTGGTATTTATACGGCAACTGCAGTCGCAATCGGCACGACCATCGCACAAATCATTTACAGCAAAATTCGCCACGGCAACGTGGATAAAATGCTCATGATTAGCGGTGTGATCATAACCGTATTTGGTGGCGCTACCTTATTACTTAAAGACCCTAGCTTTATCCAATGGAAGCCTACCATTCTCTATTGGCTGTTTTCTGCAAGTTTACTGGCGGGGCAGTTTATATTTAAAAAGAATATCATTCGCAACATGATGGAGGCGCAAATTAGCTTGCCAGATAACATTTGGGCTAGATTAAATTTGGCATGGGCAGCACTATTTATGGCGCTAGGCTTATTAAATCTTTATGTCGCCTTCAATTACTCACAAGATACGTGGGTAAACTTTAAGCTGTTTGGCACGACAGGCATTATGTTTGCATTTATTATTGCGCAAACATTGCTGCTGAGTAAATACCTTCCAAAAGAGGACATTAAAGAGGATGCCAAAGGAGATACCCAGTAATGTGGTATGCCATTATGGCTGAAGATTCTCTCAACAGCCTAGAAAAACGTTTAGCTGCGAGACCCGAGCATTTGGCGAGACTAAACGCATTGCAGGAAGCTGGACGTTTATTACTGGCTGGCCCTTTTCCTGCAATCGACAGCCCCGACCCGGGACCTGCAGGCTTCACTGGCAGCTTGATTGTAGCGGAATTTTCCAACTTAGATGAAGCTCAACAATGGGCAGATGCCGACCCATTTGTGAGCGCAGGCGTTTATAAAGAAGTGATTGTGAAACCTTTTAGAAAAACGCTACCCTAAGCAGACAATGGATTTGACTCTTACGATGAATTTAACTACTGAAATCACCAATCGCTTACAAAGCCTTGAACCCACAACGCTTGAACTCATCGACGAAAGCGCTCATCACGCAGGCCACGCAGGCAATACTGGCGGCGGGCATTTTAAACTTAAAATAACAAGCTCGCATTTTTCTGGAAAATCGCAGATAATACGACATCGTCTTATTTATCAAACGCTTGCTGACTTATTTTCTAATCAAAAGCATATTCCTAGTAAAATTCACGCATTGAGCATCGTTGCACTTACACCCAGTGAAGCACCCAATGAAGTACCCAGTGAAATTTAATAAACCCTAATTTGTTACCCTTTTTTTATTTTAACCATGAGGATTTTCGCATGAAATTTACCCAAACCTTAATCGCAGTTGCCGTATTATCTGTATCAACGTTATCTTTAGCGCCAGCAGCCTTTGCTGCCGAAACCGTTGCTACGGTCAATGGCAAAGCTATTAAACAATCTGTTTATGATTACATTGCTAAAGACGCCACCGCACGCGGCCAAAAAATTGATGACAATGTCAAAACAGCCATCACCAACAAATTAGTAGATTCTGAAATTGTTTACCAAGAAGCACAAAAACTTGGACTTGATAAAAACCCTGACTACGTCGCTCGTGAAGAGCTTTCACGTCGTGAATTGTTGACTTCTGCCTATTTACAGGATTTTGTGAAGAAAAACCCGATTTCTGAAGCCGATAAAAAAGCCGCTTATGAGGAATACAAAAAAGCTTACGGCGATAAAGAATATAGCGCCCGCCATATTTTGGTAAAAACTGAAGCTGAAGCGAAAGAGATTATCGCCAAATTACAAAAAGGTGGTGATTTTGCAAAAATCGCAAAAGAAAAATCAATGGATCCAGGTTCTAAAGACAAAGGCGGCGATTTAGGCTGGTTCTCTCCTGCCACTATGGTGAAACCTTTTAGCGACGCCGTGGCTGCTTTACCAAAAGGTAAAACCACCGCAGAGCCAGTGCAAACGCAATTTGGCTGGCATGTCATTAAATCGATTGATAGCCGCGCCGCGCAACCACTCGCTTATGACAAAGTGAAAGATGGCTTAGAAAAAAATCTGCAACAGCGTAACTTAGAAAAAATGATGATAGAGCTACGCAGCAAAGCCAAAGTGGATATTACCAAGTAAGCTTTAGATTACATGTTCGTTGTTTTAAAGGGCTCGACATTCGAGCCCTTTTTTATGGTCAAAAGTTTGGCTGACTCCAAAATAAATATATCCCGAGAACTTTACACGAACTGAATTCATCCCAAGAATATTAAAATTGTGACCCAGAGTATCTTCTCTTTTCACTGCGTGAAAATTAACCCAGTCATTTCTCTCTCCGTTCGAAATGACTGGAGTTTTATTTTATAATAAAAATGGCCTTTTTATGATGCATCTTATTTCGATGCTCTGGAAGCCTTTATTTACAAGGCTTCCAGAACATGTTTTTTCGCTCGGATGAATTCAACCTGTTTTCTAAATAAAATTCATTGTAAAATAGGCATAAGAATTACAGTGATATCGGCTGATTTATTTCAACAAAATTGATGAATGCAGAATATCGTATCAATGCATAATCGTTATGGGTTGCTATTTTATTGCAACTCAATATGCTTGAAATGACGAATTGATACTTGAATAATCGTCACCAAATATTGCTAGCGGCGTATAGCACTTTCATCACAATGTATGCCATAATAAGAATAGTTATCATTTACTATCATCGTAAACACTATGCAATTATTATCACAACTCAGTATCGGCCAACAAGCAGTTATTTCTGCCATTGAAGCAGAAGAATCGCTATTCCATCGCCTTTCAGCATTAGGTTTTCGGGTAGGCAAGCCACTTAGCATTATTCGCCGTGCCAATTTCAATGGTCCTCTACAAGTGCGTTTAGGCACCACAGACGTGATACTTCGCAACACAGAAGCTGCGCGAATTCGTATTAATACAAATTAAAATGAAGCGCATCGCTCTGCTAGGCATGCCCAATACGGGCAAATCCACACTGTTTAACCGCATTAGCGGCGCTTCTGCACGCGTGGGAAACTGGCCTGGCATTACCGTAGATTTAATGAGCGCTAAAATTTTAATGGGCGGCCACATCGCGGAACTCATTGATTTACCTGGAATTTATGATTTACATGGTTTTTCTGAAGATGAGCAAGTCGTTCGACACTTTTTGGCGAATAACGCGGTTGATTTAGTGATTATTTTACTCAACAGCTCACAAATCGACCGCCAGCTTTCTTTGGTGTTACAAATAAAAAAACTTGGGCTTCCTTCTGTGCTTGCCTTAAACATGGCCGACGAAGCCAAGCAAACTGGCATTAGCATTGATAGCGACAGCCTCACAGTTGCGCTCAATATGCCCGTGGTGCAGATCAGCGCAAAATATGGCGACGGTTTACCAAAAGCCTTGCAAGCCGCAACGCAAATCATTAACCAAAATAAGATTGCAACCAATCCACAATTGATTGGCCAGCTTTTACAAGAAGATAATCAAATTGAGCGTGAAATGGAAACCTTGATACAACGTCATGTGCAAATTCCAGCGACCCTCAGCGACAATACCACCGATAAAATTGACCGTGTTTTACTGCATAAATGGTTCGGCTTGCCCCTGTTTTTTGCCGCAATGTTTTTGTTATTTCAGTTTATATTCACTGTTGGCAAGCCATTGCAAGACGGCTTGGCGTGGGCGCTTAATTTATTTAGAATTGGCGCATTAGAGCCATTATTCAGCCATAGCCCAGCCTGGTTGAGCGGGCTGATGCTAGATGGCATATTTAATGGCATAGCGACAGTCGCCGCATTTGTACCCATTATCATTCTGTTCTTTTTAGTGATGGCAATGGTGGAAGACAGCGGTTATTTGTCACGCGCGGCATTCCTCATGGATGCGCTTATGGCTAAAATGGGCTTGGATGGTCGCGGCTTTGTGATGATGCTCATGGGTTTTGGTTGCAACGTACCCGCGCTGATGGGCACGCGCATTATGCGTTCGCGCCCCATGCGCCTGCTCACCATGCTGGTCATTCCACTCTCATTATGTTCGGCACGCTTGCAAGTTTTTATTTTTATCATCACCGCGCTATTCACGGCTAAACAAGCACCGTTTGTATTATTTACGCTCTATGTGATGAGCTTTGCCACCATGTTTTTAACCGCCATGCTGTTTCAAGGCCAATATAAAAACGCTGAGCCATTTTTATTGGAATTGCCACCCTATCGCTTTCCAACCGTGCGCCAAATTATCTTGCGCGGCTGGCTTGAAGTGAAGCACTTCCTAAATCGCGCGACTAAATTTATTATCATCGGTGTGGTCATGGTTTGGGCACTCACGCACTTCCCCAGCAATGTGCCGCCAGCCAGTGCGGGCACTTACGCTGGCCAGATTGGTACAATATTTGCACCGATACTAGACCCCATCGGCATCAATAGTCAATTAGCCATCGCTTTGATTTTTGGCTTTGTGGCAAAAGAAATCGTCATCGGCTCGCTCGCCGTGATTTACGGCTTGCAAGGCGACGCGCTCACTGCACACATGTCCACGCAAATAGACTGGGTACAAGCCATGAGCTTTATGCTATTCACGCTGATTTACACGCCGTGTTTATCCACCATTGCCACACTTAAAAGTGAATCTAAAAGTAGCGCGTTTATGTGGCTATCCATCGTGTGGTCGCTAGGGTTAGCTTGGGTGGTGAGCTTTGTGTTTTATCAAGGTGTGCGCTGGTTAGGTTTTTGAAAGTTAGTTGTATCACCAATTTAATTTCAATAGAAAATTTCACCAAGCCACATACACTTTCAAGCTTTGGTATTAAATGGATAAATCATTAAAATTTAATCAATATGGTTCTGAAAATGGAAAGATTGTTATCTATTTTCATGGTGTACCAGGTGCGCCAGAAGAATGTGCAATTTTTGATTCTTATGCAAAAGAAAATGGATTGACGATAATCTGTTTTGAACGATTTTCTGTTGATGCTTCAGTAGTTGGTGAGGCTTACTATCAAGCTTTAGTAACGGAAATATTAAAGATAGCAAATGGCAAAAAAATTGATGTGATAGGATTTTCTATCGGTGCCTTCGTAGCATTAAAAACATGCCGCCTACTTAAAAATAATGTAACTAACCTGCATTTAGTCTCTGCGGCTGCGCCACTAGAAATGGGAGATTTCCTGACAAACATGGCGGGAAAGCACGTTTTTAAAGTAGCAAAAAACTTTCCGCTATTCTTCACTCTGCTATCTTACTGGCAAAAACTAACGATGATATTTTTTCCTAGCGTGCTATTTCGCTTATTATTTGCTAACGCTTCTGGAAAAGATAAAACATTAGCCTCTAACCCAGAATTTCAATTAAGTATTATGAAAATGTTGAAATCAACTTTTATTCATCATCTTAAAGGTTATATTAGAGATATTAGTGACTACGTGCAACCTTGGGGAAATACACTTTCAGAGTTGACGGTTAAAACACATATTTGGCACGGAAAAGAAGATAATTGGTCGCCTAAACTCATGGCAGAATACTTTAAATTTGCTATGCCAAGCTGTTCACATATAGAGGTAATGGATGGATTATCACACTATTCTTGCTTATATGAATCAGCCCCAAAAATATGTAATAAGTTAAACAAAGTCTAATTTAATTCAAGCCGACTTTGACAATCAAGCCCTAAACATAAAATAAACCGCCCCCATCAAACAGAAGCCTGCCCACAAAAAATCTAGCTTAAGTGGTTGATGCATATACAACACTGCAAATGGCACGAACACGCTAAGTGTAATCACTTCTTGCAGAATTTTAAGCTGGCCGAGAGACATTACAGTAAAACCTAAGCGGTTGGCGGGCACTTGAAATATATATTCCATGATGGCTATAACCCAGCTAATGAGTGCGGCAATTATCCATGGTTTGTTATTGAGGTTCTTAAGGTGTGCGTACCATGCGAACGACATAAATACGTTTGAAATGGTAAGAAGAATGATGGTTTTTAGGATGGTTGGCATGTTTTGATTTGCTAGTTAATTACTTTTTGCCACCTCAAAAAAATCGTCATTCCCGCCTGCGCTTGAATGACGATTAAGTCGGTGAATCTACGTTAAAGAGATTAAACCGCTGATTCGCCCGTTTCACCGGTTCTAATACGGATCACTTGCTCGACCGCGCTGACAAAAATCTTACCATCGCCGATTTTTCCTGTGTGTGCCGCTTTGATGATGGCTTCAACGGCTGAATCCACAACATCATCCGCCACCACCAGCTCTAATTTGATTTTTGGTAAAAAATCAACCACATACTCAGCACCACGATAAAGTTCTGTATGCCCTTTTTGGCGACCAAAGCCTTTTACTTCGGTGACGGTTAAGCCGTTTACGCCTATATCTGAAAGTGCCTCGCGCACTTCATCTAACTTAAAAGGTTTGATAATTGCTTCGATTTTTTTCATGTTACTGGGTCCTTAAAATGAGGGCTTAAATTTACGGTTAAATAGGTTAAATTTTTGTTGAACGAATCTTACGTGAACTGCTTATCAAAATCCAGCTTCACGGTAATCGGGTAGCGTCTATCTTTGCCAAAACCTCGGTCAGTGATGCGAACGCCGACAGGCGACTGACGACGTTTGTATTCGTTTCTATCAATCAATTTCATCACACGGTTCACATCAGCCGCTTGATAACCCATTGCGATAATTTCCGTTCGGCTTTTGTCATCTTCCACATAGGCTTCAATAATGCCATCGAGAATTTCATAAGGTGGAAGGCTGTCCTGATCTAACTGATTTTCACGCAATTCGGCGGATGGCGGTCGCGTAATAATGCGCTGTGGAATGGCTGGTGATAAGCCATTCCGATAGTTGCAAAGTTTATAGACTAAAGTTTTCGGCACGTCCTTTAGTAATGCAAAACCACCCGCCATATCGCCATACAGTGTGCAGTAACCGACCGCCATTTCACTTTTATTGCCTGTAGTCACGACAATACTGCCAAACTTATTGGATAGCGCCATGAGCAACATGCCACGAATGCGCGCCTGCAAGTTTTCTTCGGTGGTGTCAAAAGGCAGGCCGGCAAACTCGGTAGAAAGTGCACTTCTAAAATGTTCAAATAAGGTGACAATCGGAATTAAGCTGTATTTTACAGCTAAGGTCTTTGCTATTTCTATCGCGTCATCCACGCTCATATTTGCAGTAAATTCAGACGACATTAGCACCGCATGTACGTTTTCTGCACCTAGTGCGTCCACCGCAACGGCTAGCGTTAAGGCAGAATCTATTCCCCCAGACAAGCCTAGCACCACGCCAGGGAAACCATTTTTTCGTACATAATCGCGCAAACCCAATGTCAATGCTTGATAAACCGAAGCCTCCAAACTTAAATGGGACAACACTCTGCCAGTGATCGGCGTAGCGCCTTGACATTCGATTATCGCGAGTTCGCTTTCAAAAGCTTTAAAATGATGCGTTAATTCTCCCGAAGCATCCAGTATGAATGAGCCCCCATCAAAGACCAGTTCATCTTGACCGCCCACCATATTGACGTAAATGATAGGCAGTTCTGTTTCTGTAACACGGTCACGTAAAACATCCAATCGTGTTTGATGCTTTTCAATGTGAAACGGCGATGCATTGATCGCAATCAACAATTCTGCGCCTGCTGCTTTAGCCTTTAGCGCTGGAGCAGTCTCCCAGACATCTGCGCAAATCAGCACACCGATGTGAATATGTTGGTGCTTGAATACCAGCGCTTCATGACCAGAAGTAAAGTAACGTTTTTCATCAAACACACTGTAATTGGGTAGTGCATGCTTATGATAAGTGGCAAGAATTTTACCATCTTGAATGACCGAAGCTGCGTTATAACAAACATCCCCCACTCGGTGTGGATGCCCGACAATCACCGTAATGTCAGTTAAAACTGCATTTAATTGAATGAGTGCTTTATCGCACGCTTGCAAAAAATCATCGCGTAACAGTAAGTCTTCCGGGGGATAACCACATATGGATAGCTCGGGGGTGACCATTAAACTTGCGCCCTGAGCTCTAGCTTGTTGCGCGCAGGTGATAATTTTTTCTACATTGCCCGCAATGTCGCCGACCATACAGTTGAGCTGCGCAATGGCAATTTTCATCAACTGGCTGCCACTAATACTTGCCACCAGCTGCTTTTATCATTTGTGCAATCTCTGTGTGCTGACCTTTTAAGGCATACACTAACGCAGTGAGTCCATACTGATCTTTTGCTTTTACATTGACTTGATGATCAAGCAGCAACTTCACTATTTCAGATTTACCTCCATCAACCGCCACATGCAATAAAGGGGTACCTTCCGCATCTATATTATTGACGTCCGCCCCAGCATTGACCAATGCTTTCGCGGTTTCAATTTTTGATTTTTTAACTGCCCATGTCAGCGCGGTCCATTTTGCACGGTCTTTTTGATTGATTTTCGCGCCTTGTTTACCCAATAAATCCACAACGGGTGTGTGACCTTCACGCGCGGCGATCATTAACGCCGTTGCCCCTAATTTATCTTGCGCGTGAAGGTCAGCCTTGTGCTCTAGCAAGGTAGTAATCGTAGGAATATCACCATTTTTTGCAGCATACATCAGCACGGTTTTACCACTATCACTTTTTGAATTCACATCAATACCATGCTTGACCAACAAATCGACCGTCTGAGAAAAACCAGAGGCCGCTGCTAAACCAAGCGCACTCCAGCCCGCAGCATCACGCACCTTGGGGTCAGCGCCTTTTTCTAACAGCACGGCCACCGTCGCCACGTGATTTTTCTTTGCCGCATACATCAATGGGGTCCAGCCACCACTGTCTTTCGCATTGATGTCTGCGCCTTTATTGATGAGCGCCTCCGCGACAGCGGCTTTATCTTTACGTGCTGCGTACATGAGCGCTGTAATGCCGGCTTCATCTTTCGCGTTGGCACTTGCACCGCTCGCAAGCAGCGCATTCACTGTCGCCAAGTCTCCTTTTGAAGATGCGGTGAGCAAATAGGCAATCTCTTCAGCTGCCATGGCTTGTGTAGCGATGAGTAGCCACACCAGAAAAAAACGCTTCAGTAATATTTTCATAGGTAGTTTATGCTGCTTTCCTTTTTGCATTGATCGCTGCAAGCACCGCTTCACCCAGACCCGCAGGTGAGCTTGCTACAACGGCACCAGCCAGCTCTAGTGCGCGAATCTTATCTGCCGCTTTGCCGCTACCTCCTGAGATAATGGCGCCCGCATGCCCCATGCGTTTACCCGCTGGTGCGGTTTGCCCGGCAATATAAGCCGCAACTGGCTTGGTAACATGGCTTTTAATAAATTCAGCGGCGGCTTCTTCATCTGAGCCACCGATTTCACCCACCATAATAATTGCTTCGGTTTCAGGGTCTGCCTCAAACATGGTGAGACATTCTATAAAATTCAAGCCTTTAATCGGATCGCCGCCGATACCGACGCAGGTACTTTGTCCTAACATTAATGCGGTTGTTTGATGGACCGCCTCATAGGTGAGCGTACCAGAACGTGACACCACCCCAACTTTGCCGCGTAGATGAATGCTACCCGGCATAATGCCGATTTTGCATTCATTTGGCGTAATAATACCTGGGCAATTCGGGCCAATCAGTTTAGTCCCATTGGCCTTAAGTGCGGCTTTCACGTTGAGCATATCCAACACGGGAATACCTTCAGTAATGCAAATAATTAAATCAATCCCCGCATCACAAGCTTCCAATATTGAATCTGCCGCAAACGCAGGCGGCACGTATATCACGCTGGCATTCGCGCCCGTTTGATTCACAGCATCGCGCATGGTGTTGAATACTGGCAAACCTAAATGCGCCATTCCGCCTTTGCCTGGTGTAACGCCACCGACCATTTTTGTGCCATAAGCCAGTGCTTGTTCGGAGTGAAACGTGCCTTGCTTGCCGGTAAAACCTTGGCATAACACTTTGGTATTTTTATTGACTAAGATACTCATGCCGCTACCTGACTTTTAACTGAATTGACGGCTTGTTTTGCCGCATCGGTTAAACCATCTGCTGAAATAATATTTAACCCGCTTTCACGTAACATTTGCTTGCCCATCTCAACGTTTGTGCCTTCCAATCGGACGACAACAGGAATGGTCATACCGACATCTTTCACCGCCGTAATAATACCTTCTGCAATAATGTCACAGCGCATGATGCCGCCAAAAATATTCACCAAAATAGCCTTCACGTTACCGTCTTCCAAAATGATTTTGAAAGCTTTGGTGACGGTTTCTGCGGTTGCGCCGCCACCTACATCTAAAAAGTTGGCGGGGGCGCCACCATGCAACTTGATTAAATCCATCGTTGCCATCGCCAACCCAGCGCCGTTCACCATACAACCAATATTGCCGTTGAGCGCAATGTAATTAAGCCCGGCATGATGCGCGACGGCTTCTTTGCTATCTTCTTGCGACCAATCACGCTGCTCAGCCAACGCTTTTTGGCGATACAACGCGTTATCATCAATACTCATTTTGCAGTCTAGCGCAAATAATTTGCCATCAGTCGTCACCACTAGCGGATTGATTTCCAATAACGCCAAATCATTCTCTTTGAATAAACGGTACAGGCCTTTGAGTATTTTGGTGAACGCGCTAATTTGGTCACCGCTCAAATCCAGCTTGAACGCCAAATTACGCGCCTGAAAATCCACCAAACCATTTAAAGGATCGCATACTTCCTGCAGGATTTTTTCTGGGCTGGTACGCGCGATTTCTTCAATATCCATACCGCCGGCACTGGAAGCGACCACCACCACTCGCTCTAATGTTCTATCCACCAACATCGATAAATACAACTCACGCGCGATTGGCAGTGTTTCTTCAATCAGCACTTGGTTAACAGGCTGGCCATCAGGTGCATTTTGATAAGTCACCAAGGTTTTGCCAAGCAACTCACTGGCCACGGTTTGCGCTTCCTTAGGAGATTTGACTACCTTAACACCGCCCGCCTTACCACGACCACCAGCATGCACTTGGGCTTTGACGACCCAAGCCTGACTATCGATTTCAGAAGTAACTGCAGAGGTTTGTTTCGCGACCGAGATGACCTGACCACGCGGCACAGGAATGCCATATTTTTGCAGCAAGGTTTTGGCTTGATATTCGTGTAGATTCATTTTTGGCTTATTTATCTTTTTCTTAACTAAAGGTATTCTTACTTAAGGCGTTTTTATCTAAGACCGTATTTTCGCGCAAAAGCGCGGTAGATGCTAGTAAAAACAAATATAAAGCACCTGCTATAATTAGATTTTTATTCAATTAGGTTTTTCATGCGTTTAGTCGTTCAAGGTCGCGCCATCAGCACTGCGCATCTCACTCATATTCACCGCATCATTGGCGGCAGCACACAATTTATGCAGATTGCTGAGCACGCTTATTATTTGCCTACCAATGAAACCAATATTGACCACGTTCGCGGCTTTTGCTCGGAGCAAAAAATAGATTGCGCACTGGTGCCAGATAGTCAGCGGCTAAGCCATTTTGGGCTGGCGGTGATGGACATGGATTCCACACTGATTTCGATTGAATGTATTGATGAAATTGCCGATATGATGGGCATCAAACCGCAAATTGCCGAGATTACCGAAGCGGCCATGCGTGGCGAATTAGACTTTGCTGCGAGCTTACGTAAGCGTGTCAGCCTACTCAAAGGCTTGCCAGAGACCGCATTACAGCGCGTGATTGATGAGCGTTTGCAACCCAACCCCGGCGCCCATGCGTGGATTGCTGCATGCAAAGCCAACAACATTAAAACCATGGTAGTTTCTGGCGGCTTCACCCCGTTTGCTCACCACACGCAATCTTTATTAGGCTTGGATTACGCAGTCGCCAATACCTTAGAAATTATTGACGGCAAACTTACGGGCCATATTTTGGGAGATATCGTCGATGCCACCCGTAAAGCGCAAGAACTGGAAAAATTACGCGACCTATTAGGGTTAACAACCAGCCAAACTATTGCCATCGGCGATGGTGCAAATGACCTGAAAATGATGTCAACCGCTGCTGTGGGCGTGGCTTACCATGCAAAACCTGTGGTGCAAACGCAAGCCACATATGCGCTCAATTTTGTCGGGTTGGATGGCATTGCAAACTTGTTTACCGCTTAATCAATGAGATGAAAATTTAACCCTTTTTTTTCGCGTTATTCGCCGCTAAATTAAGGCCTGTTAGCATTGCGAATTTTCATGAGTTTTTCCTCGAGCGAAAAAAATGCCTCTGAGAGCCTTTTTTTATAAGGCTTCCAGAGCATCGAAATAAGATGCGCTTAAATTTAAGCGTTTTTGAATGTTTTTTCACCTACGCAAGAAAGCTAATACACGAACGACTTAATAAAATTCAGCTCGCCGATTTTGCGGAGTGGCACGACAAAATCTTCGCGCCTTTCATTGGGGGTGTTTTCATTAAACACCAAAGTTATGCGTGTGGTGATGATGGGTTTTTCTAACTTGGTTTGGTCAAAGTTATAACCCGCTTCATCCAAATTACCCCAATAATTGATGTAAATATTGTAAACACCATGCAGAGGCGTGGAGGTGCTGAACATTTCTGGGCCTGGGCCATCCACACTATCCACATCCAGGCCGCCGCCCGTGGTTAAAATTGGGCTAGACCAAGTAATATGTTGCGCGTCAGGTGTGAGTATATGTAAATCCACCTCGGCTTCTGGCGCGTTCCACGAACAAATAATGCGTAGTTTTGGTCGCTGTTTATTGGAGTTGGACTCATAAAACTGCACACGTTTTGCGCTTACGCCGTCAAAAGTTTTAAGCTCCACACTATTGGAGCCACCACCGAACGCGTAATGTCGTTCAAAGCGCCCTTCTGCATCAGAATTCAGCGCCATCGGGTTACCATTCACCACCAGTTTGGGCGTACGATTTTTACCAGCGGCGACAATACGTCCTTTGATTAAAGTACGATTCCTTTGTGCACCGCGGTCAATCGGCGGCGTTGGGTAAGCCACACGGGTGTCAGTCGAATGATCGGTCATGCCTGAATAATTCCAGCCACCACGCGGTGTGTCTAAGGTAATGCTTTGCTTTTCTGGTTTCACCGCATTGTCCTTGGGTGCATCAGCAGCGAATGCCGGCAAATTCATCATCAGGCTGGCCAGAATAATTACGGCACAAAGTAGTTTAATGCGCATATTCATACTTTGCCTCGAACATATAAATCACCGCGCCAGCATCTCTTTTGCGTGTTGACGTGTCGTCTCGGTCAATTCAATGCCGCCCAACATTCGCGCGATTTCTTCAATACGTGCAACATGATTTAATGGCATGATTGTGCTGAGTGTTTGCGCATTCACGAGCGATTTGCTCACGCGCAAATGTTGCGCACCAAGCGCGGCGACTTGCGGTAAATGCGTGATGACAAGCACTTGCCGTTCTGCGCCAAGCTGTTTGAGCAACTGCCCTACAATCTCCGCCACCCCACCGCCTATCCCAACATCGACTTCATCGAAAATCATCGTCGGCACGCTGCCCCGCTGCGCAGTAACGACGCGAATCGCCAAGCTAATCCGCGATAACTCACCACCAGAAGCGACTTTATTTAACGGTCTAACCGTCACACCCGCATGACCAGCCACTAAAAATTCAACTTGCTCTAAGCCGACCGCTGATTTTTCTTGCGGGGTGAGCACAACTTCAAATTTCCCGCCTGTGAGTGATAACCGCTGCATTTCAACGGTGATTTTTTCACTCAATATTTTTGCCGCAAGTTGGCGATCTGCGCTTAATTTTTGTGCACGTTCAGTATAGTTTGCAAGCGCTGCAGCTTCTTTCTTAACCAATTCGCCATCTTCACCCACGCCTGCGAGCTCAGCCATGCGTGCTTGCCATTGCATAAGTAATTCTGGCAGCGTTTCTACTGAAGTGCGATATTTACGCGCCGTACTGTGTACGGTTTGTATGCGCGCTTCAACTTCAACCAGCCGCGCTGGATCTAATTCTGTCTTTTGCACGTAGCGATTTAAAAATCGGTCGGCTTCTTCTAGCTGAATGATGGCAGAATCCAGCGCGGCGAGCGGTTCGTCTAAGTTAGCATCGAAATCACGCAAGGTTTGCAGCTTGTGCTGCGCACTTGCCAATTGACGCAAAGCTGATATTTCACCCTCGCTTAACAACTCACGACTTGTCTCGCAGCCGTTTAACAAGCTTGCACCATGCGATAAACGGCTATGTTCTTGCTGAAGCGCATCCCACTCTTCTAGGTCAAAGCCGAGCTGATTCAGCTCACGGGTTTTATCACGTAAATCCGCCAGTTCATCTGCGTATTGAGTAGCATTGCGTTCCATTTCGAGGCGCGTGGTATGTAACTGATGCCAAACCTTATAACTGGCGGCGACTTCTTGAGCCAATGTCGTGAGCCCGCCAAAGTCATCCAGAACGATTCTTTGTGTGGCTAACTTAAGCAGCGAATGGTGTGCATTCTGGCTGTAAATATCCACCAGAAATTCGCCCAACTCCTTGAGTTGGGAAACGGTGGCGCTGGTACCATTGATAAACGCACGGCTGCGACCATCAGCATAAATCACGCGGCGCAGCACGAGTTCGTTGTCGTCAGATTGCATTTCATTCTCGAGCAACCAAGCTTGTGCTTCTGGATTATCTGCCAAACTGAAATTGGCGCTCATTTCCGCTTTATCGCACCCTTGACGCACAACTTCGCCCTCATTGCGAGCGCCTAACGCCAGTGACAAAGCATCAATCAATATGGATTTGCCTGCGCCAGTTTCACCTGTGAGTACTGTATAGCCACGCTCAAAGTCTAAATTGAGTTGGTCTACAATGACAAAATCACGAATACTTAACGTTTGTAACAAAAACTAACCCCAATGCAGTTTTTTACGCAGCATCTCGTAATGACAATGCCCATTCGGATGAAGCAAGGGCGTCATTTTTTCGGCCCGCGAAATATAGACATCGTCATTTTGATATAGCCGAGCAATCAATTGCCCATCAAAATGAATACGCGATTCGTCTTTATCCACCAGTTTTACATGCACTTGGCTGGTACTTTTGATGACGATAGGCCGATTACTTAGGGTGTGCGGGCAAATAGGCACGAGCGCAATTGCCTCTAAAGCTGAGTGTAGAATCGGCCCGCCAGCGGATAGCGCATAAGCCGTTGTGCCTGTGGGTGTGGCAATAATCAGCCCGTCAGACCGTTGCCGATGCACGAAATGACCGTCAATCATCACTTCTAAATCCATCAGCTGGGCCACTTCACCTTTACTGATGACCACATCATTCAGCGCTACGCCCTCACCTAGCAACTGACCTTTGCGCATGATTTTGGTATGCAGCATTAGGCGTGACTCTATTGTATAGTCACCTGCCAGCACTTTAGCCACATCTTCAAGCATACTTTGTGCGCTAATATCGGTTAAAAAGCCAATGCGCCCACGGTTTACACCAAGTAGCGGCACTTGATGTTCCAGCAAAGCCCGCGCTACGCCCAACATCGTACCATCCCCACCCAACACGATGGCTAAATCCACCTGTGCATTCATCTGCGCCAATGCAATGACCGGATAATCGGTAATATCACCACAGCGCGCGGTTTCGGTTTCAAGCGTCACAAGAAGATGACGCGCGCGCAGAAACTCTGCCAACGCAATGATATGTTCGCGCATCTCTTTATCTTGGTACTTACCAATTAAGGCAATATGATTAAATTCTTTTTTCACTGTGTTGAATCCGGCGCATTAAGTCCCTTATGCGAATTAAAACATAGTCACAAAACATAGTCACTAAGCGCATCTCGACCATGACACTGAAAATTACCAATAATTTACGCAAAAAATGCATGGTGCTGCATTATTTGCATTCAGATATACAAATCTAATCTATTTTTATCTCAATAAAATTTAGCAAAAAATAATATCTATCACCAATTAATCAAGTGGTTATAGATTATACAGCCACGTTTCAAACGGTTATATATTTTGGCACATTTATTGCAGTAGCTACGCAGCCCGATTCACACGAAAAATTACATGCTATCCACTCAATATAAAAAAATACTGACGCTTTATTACACCATTACTTATTTATTGGTGCTTTGGCTTGTTTCTGATTCCATCTCATTGACCAGTGTCATTGAACAAAGTTGGCTGACGATAGGCTTTATGGTGGTGGCATTTTTGTTATATGGCCTGTATTACCTACTGCCTTCCATTGCCATTACCGCACTCGTTGCACGTTTCACCAAACCAAACAATCCTCGCCCAGCCTATATTACAGCGATAATCACGGGCGCCATCACCACACTGTTGCTTTATGCCAACGCCAAAATTTTTGCCCTGTATGGTATGTTTTTTAATGGTTTTATTCTGAATTTAGTCATGACCCCAGGCGGCATAGAATCTTTAGGTGGCAGCACCGCATCCGACGTCGGTTACGCCCTTATTGCGCTAGGTTTTGTCTGTCTGCAAGTGGTCATCTTATGGCTGGCACACCGTTTTTACCGCAATAGAACACAAGCTATTTTGTCATTTAAATGGTTGCCTACCTCTGCCATCGTCACGACCGTAGTAGTGCACATGGGCTTTGCGTTAAGTAGTTACAGCACCAACCAGCTTAACATGGTGGCTGAATCGATTCCATTTTACCAAACGGTTACTGCACGCAGCTTTTTTTCTGCTCTTGGTTTTAAAGCTCAACGTGATACCAAACTAAAAGTGCAAGGTAAACTTAATTACCCACTGAACCCCATTCAATTTCAGCAACCCACCAAACCTTATAACATCATCTGGCTAACCTCTGAATCACTACGGGCAGATATGCTTGATGAAAAGGTCATGCCAAATACGTGGGAGTTTGCCAAAAATGCTGCCCGCTTCACGCGCAACTACAGTACAGGAAATGGCACGCGTATGGGCGTATTCGGTATGTTCACAGGCATCCCCGGCAACTATTGGTTTTCATTCTTAGAATCACAACGCGGCGCTTCGATTATTGATGTACTGCAACAACAGCACTATCAAATGAGTTTTTATACCAGCGCAAAATTCTCATACCCTGAATTTGATAAATCTGTTTTTGCAAAAGTACCTGCAGAACAATTGCATGAAATTGAAAAACCGCAATCAGGCTGGGAAAGTGATCGTGACAACGTCACCCACTTACTTTCATTTATTGATCAGCGTGACACCAGCAAACCATTCTTCACGTTTATGTTCTTCGAATCTCCCCATGCGCGTTATTACTTCCCGCCTGAGAGCGTCATTGCTAAACCTTACCGGGATGATTTAAATTACGCAACGCTGAGCAAAGAACAACTGCGCAAAGACATTGTGCCCATTAAAAATCGCTATATTAATTCCGTACATCATTTAGATATGCAATTTGGCCGCATTTATGATTACCTCAAACAACATCAACTACTGGACAATACCATTGTGGTCATGAATGGTGACCACGGTGAAGAGTTTATGGAAAATGGCTTTTGGGGCCATAACTCAACCTTTGTTGATAAGCAGGTGATGACGCCTTTAGTGATTTACAAACCAGGCATGCAGCCATTGATCAGCAA
>JBARQL010000123.1:0-5169 GCA_049643685.1 Methylotenera sp. | reverse complement strand
TGCTGGTGATTGGCGGCGGTATTATCGGCCTTGAAATGGGCACGGTCTACGATGCACTTGGCACTAAAGTCAGCGTAGTAGAATTTATGGATGGCCTCATTACGGGCTGTGACCGCGACCTAGTGCGTCCCTTGCAAAAGCGCATGGAAAAACGCTTTGAGAGCATTATGCTTTCGACCAAAGTGAGCAAAATTGAAGCGAAAAAAGACGGCATTCATGTGAATTTTGAAGGTGAGAATGCGCCAGCTGAAACACAAGTGTATGACCGCGTATTAGTCTCCATTGGTCGTAAACCCAATGGTAAAAACATCGGCGCGGAAAACGCTGGCGTTGCCGTTAATGAGTGGGGCTTTATCAACGTAGATAAGCAAATGCGTACCAACGTGCCGCACATTTTCGCCATCGGAGACATCGTTGGTCAACCTATGTTGGCGCATAAGGCCACACATGAAGCCAAAGTAGCCGCTGAAGTTATAGCAGGGCATAAAGTAGAATTTGTTGCGAGCGTGATTCCATCCGTTGCTTATACCGATCCCGAAGTAGCTTGGGTTGGAATGACGGAAACAGAAGCTAAAGCTAAAGGCATCGAAGTTGATAAAGCCAGCTTTCCATGGGCAGCCAGTGGGCGCGCGCTTTCAATCGCCCGCACCGAAGGCACAACCAAGCTCATATTCGACAAAGAAACCCACCGCGTCATTGGCGCAGGCATTGTCGGTGTCAATGCAGGTGAATTGCTGGCCGAAGCCGTATTGGCGATTGAAATGGGCGCAGATGCACATGATTTGGGTTTAACCATCCACGCACATCCAACCTTATCAGAAACAGTATGCTTCGCGGCGGAGTTAAAAGAGGGCACGATTACCGATATGATGCCCCCGAAAAAACGCTAGGTATTGACTTAATAATAATTAGAAAAATAGCCACATGGGCTATAGGCTATCAGTGAGTTGTGTCGTATATTTCCTTCAGAATATTCTAAACCACCTAATTTTTGCGAAGGTATGATTAGGGGTGACTAAAACTGTCTGATAACCAAATAAGAAAGATAATAAAATGCATGTTAATAAAAAATATATCGTTGTAGCACTCGCTTTACAAACATTACTTACAGGTTGCGCCTCTATTACCAAAGATGCAAATCAAGCAGTAAGGGTTGAAACGTATTCAAAAGATAATGTGGCTGTCACTGGGGTTAAATGTGTAGGTAAAAATGAACGGGGAGAATTTGTCGCTGAAAGCTCTGGTGTTATGAGACCGCATCGCTCAGGTGAAAATTTAATTGTGACTTGTACTAAAGATGCCGAACCGACAGGCATTGCAACGTTAATTTCACGTGCTAATGGTGGTATGTTTGGAAATATTCTTTTTGGCGGCGGCATCGGTGCGATTATCGACCATAATAAAGGCACTGCTTATAGTTACCCGGATTGGATTCGTGTGATTATGGGTGATGACCTTGTTTACGACAGAAAAAATAATAAAGATAATGAAATCATGCTTGGTCAATCAGCGTCACCTGAAGAGTTGAAGAAAATTGCAGCTACAAAAGCGGTCGAAGAAAAAGCTGCAAAAGAAAAAGCCTTAACAGAAGAGAAATTAGCGCAAGAAAAAGCAACTACCGAAGTGACAAACACCAGGTAATGAAGAGAATCTAATGGCAAGTACAGTATTTTTAGAGGTTTTATCAACTGTATTGCCAAACGACAGGGTCTACACCGACCCTGTCGATTGCTATGCTTACGCCTATGATAACTCACGTAACTACCATAGCCCGATCGCCGTAGTATTTCCGCTCACTATCGAAGAAGTCGCTAGCATCATCAAGCTGTGCAATCAATACAAAATTCCTGTTGTGCCGCGCGGGCGTGGCACTGGCACTGCAGGCGGTAGCGTGCCAGAATTAGGCGGCGTGGTGCTTTCATTAGAGCGCATGACTAACATCCTCAGTGTTGACCCTGATAATCGCATGGCGATTGTTGAGCCTGGTGTACTGAATCAGGAACTACAAGATGCAATTAAATCGGTCGGTTTCTTTTGGCCGCCAGATCCCTCTAGCGCGGCTTATTGCAGCATCGGTGGCAACTTAGCTACTTGTGCTGCAGGGCCACACGCGGTGAAATACGGCGTGGCGCGCGACCACATTCTTGGCCTAAAAGCGGTCACGGGCAATGGTGACATCATCAAAACTGGCTGTTACACCAGCAAGGGCGTGGTGGGTTACGATTTAACACGTTTATTAGTAGGTTCTGAAGGCACATTGGCGGTGATTGTTGAAGCCACGCTTAAGCTCACGCCATTGCCAAAGCACACGGGTGGCATTACCGCTGAATTTATAGATACGTTTAGCTGCGCCAAAGCCATTGCTGCGATCATGGCGCAGCCTTACACACCAAGCGCATTGGAGTTCTTGGATAACGGCGCGCTTAATCTTATTCGCGGGCGCCACCAAAATCTATTGCCAGCCAATGCTAAAGCGTATTTGATGATTGAAGTGGATGGCAGCGAGCAAGAAATTGCCGAAGCCAGCACCGCTATTTTGCAGGCGTGCCAAGTAGAGGGCCTCATTGAAGCCAAGCTCGCGCATGACACCAAAGCCTTATGGGCGGCGCGTAAGGCCTTGTCGCCACTCTTAAAAGACATCGCGCCTAAAAAAATCAATGAAGATATTGCGGTGCCAGTTTCACGTTTGCCTGAATTGCTGATGGGGCTGGAAAAATTAGCCGCACAATATCAAATCAGCAATGTGAATTTTGGCCACGCGGGCAACGGCAATATTCACGTGAATTTGCTAGTAAACCCCGATAACGCGGATGAAATGAAACGCGCCTATGCCTGCTTAGATGAGGTGTTTAGCCTGGTGCTATCGCTGCAAGGCACGCTTTCTGGCGAGCATGGGGTAGGCATGGCTAAGCGCCCATTTGTGCCGCGTGAAATTGATGAAACCACCATCAATCTTATGAAAGCCGTCAAGTTGACCTTTGACCCGAATAATATTCTGAATCCAGGTAAATTATTTCCCTAATCGCGACAGAAATTTTCCCCAAAACTAGTCTGCTAAATCTCACTCTTGTAGAAGTAAAAAGTCGCTTAAATCTTCCGAGAGAAAATCACTGCCCTACAAGCCTTTATTGATAAGGCTCGCAGGGCAGCGTTGGGGAAGGTGGCTAAAATTAAGTGGAAAATGCAAAAAAATAAATTGAAAAAACTATCGGCAACTGACCTTTTTTAAATCAGTTTCAGGATACTCAGATTTCAACTTTTTGAGCACAGCAGCATCTGATTCAGCAATATTGTTAAACAGGAGGCTGGCATGGCCTTTTTCTTGTTTCCATAGCGATTTCTGCACATTGTTGATGCCTTTGGATTTAAGTTCGCTTAACAACGATTGTGCGAGTTTTTCATCTTCAAACAAGCCAAATGAAATGGAATTTTTCCATTTAGGTTCTTGCACCACATAAATATCTTGAATGCCAAGCGCTTTAAATTCCTCAGCTTTCGTTTGTGCGATTTCTGCAGACTTTAGCGGCGGCACATAAATCCAATAACGCTTATTGTCTTGGCTGCTTTGTTCTTTCACAACTGGCTGTAGCGCCAATTTGGCAACAGCATCTTTAACCATATTCATGTTGGCGGGTGAGAATGTTCCCCATTCAAAACAGTAGGTTGCAGGGGCTGGCTTGATGATAGGGGCTGGTGGCGGTGGCGCTACCGCCACGGTTGTCGCCGCAACAGATGCTGTTATTTTCGGTAATTCCTTAATTTGCTGTGGTGATAGCAACACAATTTTTTCAGGCGCCATGTCGGCTAAAGTGATTTTTGGTGTGCTCGGTAAAATGGTCTCTAAATTAAAATAGACTAAAAGACCTAAATTGAGCAATAGCAATAGCCAAGCCAGAATTTTCATTGCACTTTACCTTTATTCATTTGCGAGCAGATACAAGCCGTGTAAAACCAAATTATCAACGATGATGCTTTGTCTTGTCACGTCAGCAGTTAAATTTTCTTTAATGACGCGTGCATCACCGCCGCTAATCACCACCGTGGGCCAAGTCCGATAAATGGCATTGAGCGTATGCGACATGAGCGTAATCGCGCCTGAAACGGCATGCAATGCCCCTTCATGAATCGCATCTGCGGTGGTTTTTGCAAAAATGTTTTGGCGAGATTGGTTGCTAACAGTTGATTTTGAGTTATCTGGCATCGGTAGCTGTGTCGTGGCAAGCCCTAAACTTTGCTGCATTAAATACAGCCCTGGCAAAATCAGGCCACCCCTAAATTCACCATATTCTTTACCATGTGAATTTTTTGGGCATAAGCCATCAATCGTAGCTGCCGTGCCGGCATTCACCACCACACAAGGCGCTTGCACAATATGCCAAGCCGCAATCATCGCCGCCCAGCGGTCTATACCTAAGGTTTCGATGTGCGTATAACCATTGATGACATTGCAAGCTTGTGCTGTCGGTTTTGCCCAAATGATATTATTAATTTGGTATTGTTCAAGCTTAGTGGCGATTGATTTTGCGTGGTTCTCGCCCGCCACATTAGCGATAATGGCGCGGTCACATTTTATATTTTCAGGTAAAAATTCGGCTGAAGTGATGGCCTCATTCAGGCAAACACCTTGCCATGTAATTTCGCCAACGGTATCAAACAGCGCCCATTTAGTGCGAGAGTTGCCCGCATCTATCGTTAAAATCATAGGGTTAAGCCTCTTAAACTTGCACTTCTTAATGAAATCTCGCCAGCAGAAAAACGCTGCAAGCCGAATGCCGTTTCTACTAGCAAAATGCCATCTTCCGCTACGTTATTCACCACACCTTGCACATCGTGCCCATCGGGCATTAGCATGCGCACGGGCTGTTGGTGGTAGGCATGGTAACTTGTCCATTCATCTCGCAGTGAGGTAAAACCGTGTTGTTCAAATTGGCTTAATATATCGGCTAAATGTTTCAACAATACGCCTAGCAATTCACTTTGGTTGATGCTTGCATGATGTGCTAAATCAGTCGCAGGCTGGTCAATGGCTTGCAAAATAGCTTGCGGCAGATTCAAATTCACCCCCACGCCAATCACCGCCGCGCTCGGGCCCTCCATGTCGCCTTGCAATTCTATTAAAATACCCGCGAGTTTTTTGCCTTGTTTTTTATCATCAAGCACCAGCACATC
>JBARQL010000122.1:0-23108 GCA_049643685.1 Methylotenera sp. | reverse complement strand
GTTTGCTTATATTTTGGTTGGCCACTAATACCGTGCCGCTAGTCGGCCGCTCAATGGCCGCAATCAGCTTGAGCAACGTACTTTTTCCTGCGCCAGAATGCCCCGTGACAAACACAAACTCACCTGCTTCAATAATAAAGCTAGCATTTTTTAACACTTCATTGCTACCCGGGTAGCGTTTGGTCACTTGGTCGAATTTAATCATGTATTACTTTATGTTTTTCATTTGAAATAGCCATGTGTCTCGCTAAACATCTTGAGTGATTATATCGCTAAATAAGGGTTGGATTTAAAAAATGCAGCTAAACTTTAGTATGTTTTTGGTACGTGGGAGCGGTGTTTTTTTATGATGAGTAATCGCATTAAAACGCTCGAGCGAAAAACACTGCTCTGCGAGCCTTATAAATAAAGGCTTGCAGGGCAGCATCAACAAAGAGGTGTTAAATTTAGCTAAAAAAGCAAGTTTTTGAGTGCGTGAATCATAGGCATATACGCGGGATTGAATGAAGCATTTACAATTTCCTAGGTTTTCTCGCCGCAATCGCCAGCCTCAGCGCCTTATTCGCCCAAACGCGCATTTCATCTACCTCATCAAACACTTCTGGTGGCGCTTCAAAATAATTCACTTCCACCCACTTGCCACGCGCTTCATAGGTAAATGGCTTCAAACCTTTAGCTTCAAACTCGGCGCGGGTGCTGGCATCGGCTTTGAAATACAATTGGTCTTCAATAATCAGTGCAAACATGCAGTCATCCTGAAAAATGCCATAACCGCCAAACATGCCTTTTACCTGCAAACCGCGCACAACCGACATTTGTTCAATGACAAAGTTGACATATTCGCTTCGGGGTTTAGGTGGCATTGTTCAATTTGTTAAAGTATAGAAAAATCATTGTGTAGCCTTGATGAGACCGTAAAGGTCTTCCCCACAGAATATATGAGCTAAAGCTCATTATTCTGAGTGAAAGCATTGCGGAATCAAGGTTTCGTTGTAACCCTCGATTTCATTGCATTGCATCGAGGCTACGATTGCTTGCTGACAACGACAAGAGGTCAAACTTCAGCTCTGCGTTTAAGCTCTTTAAGCCAAGACACAAGAGATTCGTCCAGGGTTTTTTGCATTGACTTACTCATTAGACTTACAAGCCAACCTTCAAATGACTCAGACGTTTGAACTAGTACGCCATCAAGCGTAGAGTTCAGAGACCAAACATGAATTGCACGGGTTCCAATTGCCTTACCCGTCCAAACGATTTTCATCGTGGGCTGAATTTCCTGAAACGTAGAAGTGATAGGAATTCCTCCGATTTTCCAGTTGAAGGTTGTTCCAACCCCAATCGCACCATTTAGCCTTGCACTTTTTATTGCAGGATTCCAACTTGGCCAGCTGTCAATTTCTGTGATGAGAGTCCATATTTTGGATGGTGAAGCTTTTATGAACAACTCATGCTTTGCGAAAGCTGGTGCGGATTTATTGATATCCATGTAACATTTTCTCCAGAAAATAGGCGCCATATTTTGAGTGCGCCAAGGTTATAAACCAATTCTAGCACCAATAAGCGCAACGCATTGCGTCAAAAGTGAGGAGTGCAAAAGTCGATTGGCGACGCATTGCGCTTTGCAATGACGCCCTATGCGAGCTGTGGCTCATGTTGCTCACACAAATGCATCATGGTCATGTCCTTTGGGTTGATAAGCGAAAAGAATAATAATGCGGTCTCATTTTCCATCATTAATGCTGATGCGGATAATGCAGATTTCATGTTTTTCCAATAAACAATGTCAACCCACTTTCCATTGTGGTCGTGAACAAAGCTTCTTGATTTAAAACCGTTTAGTTTTTTCAGGGTGGGGGTAACTTTTTTTGCAGCGAGTTTTATTTGTGCACCCGTAACGCCTTTATTTACTGAAAAGGTAACAAGCTCAATAACAGGTTGCCCTAGGCATTTATCTTCGCCTTCGGCCGCCACGACTAAAAAGGGGGTGAATACAATTAATGCCGCTAAGAGTTTAAGTATAGGTTTCATTTATTTTCCTGTGTAAGCAAGGGTTTGACAAATAGCCAACCCTTATTAAAATTTAGATGTTTCATTCGATTATTGACCTAGTAAAAACTGCCCGTGTGGATTGTCTTGTAACATGAGCCAGTTCCCGTCTGCTTGTTTTCTTAAAACGGCGATGGATAGACCACTTTGTTCAATTTTGCTTCCGTTTGGTATTTGTCCTACCATTTTCCAAGGTGCAATATGCGTTGCAATATCACCTGAAATATAAATTTCGTGCCCACTAAACGTATATTGTGGGTTCATACCTACAAATTGCATAAAAACAGCTTTCAAAGTTTCTTTTCCTTGAACTGGTTTTTGAGGTTCAAACATCACAATTGCACCATCTTCATAAGCAGTTAATACGCTTTCAATATCTTTGTTTTGAAATGCCGACACCATTCTTTCAATTGTATTAAATACTTTTTTCTGCGCTTCGTTGAAATTGTTTTCCATTTTTCTCTCCGATTATCGATACCGAAACTGATACCAAAATTAATCATACAATGGAGCTACTGACAGCGTTGTGTCAGTAGTCTTTTGCAAAAATTGCAAATACTATTTTAATTTTTAGAGAAAGTAATGATAGATGTTTAAAAGGTTGAAAGAGGACTTTTCATCTGTTCTTCTTTCCACCAAGCCGCTTGTAAAGCGGCTGTACTTGTTGGATAGACCTCTTCCAAAAAGTTAGCTGACGTAATACGGTCTGTCCGAAAGTGCCGAAAAGCTTGGCGCATCTCACACCAAGCGACAATAAGACGCACAGTTTCAAAGTAAGCCACCGCAATTGGCCAGATCACGCGCTTGCTGTGATTGCCATTATTATCACGGTATTGAATTTGTAACTTGCCTTGCAAGCGTATTGATGCTCTTACACGCCCCATATCCAATGCATCTGGTTCATTAGGCGTAAAATTGCAGGCCATGAGTGTAGATTCCAAAATGATTGGGCGCAAATAGGCAGGCACAACAGCCTCTATTTTTGCTATCAAGTCGCGTGCGCCACGCGCTAGTGCAACGTCACCGCGCGATGCCACCCATTGCGCACCCAACACAGCTGCCTCAATTTCGTTTGGTGTTAACATTAATGGTGGCATATCATAGCCTTGCTCTAGCACATAGCCAATGCCAGCTTCACCGCGGATTGGTACGTATTGAGCCATCAATTCGTCTATGTCTCGATAGATAGTACGTAGAGAAGTTTCGAGTTCGTCAGCAAGTTTTCTCGCTGTGATGGGCTTGCGCGCGCCCCGAAGGATTTGGATGATTTTAAATAGTCGGTCAGTACGCCGCATAATCTTAAAGTATGCTTGAATTATTATGAATCAATCATCGCATCAATAAACTCAGCCGCATTAAACGGCCGCAAATCATCAATGGCTTCACCGATACCGATGTAGCGAATCGGAATTGGCCGCGCTTCAGCTATCGCAGCAATCACGCCGCCTTTGGCGGTACCATCTAATTTGCTGAGTACTAAGCCTGTCACGCCCAGCGCATCATCAAAAATTTTCACTTGGCTGACTGCATTTTGGCCTGTGTTGGCATCTAGCACCAATAGCACTTCGTGTGGTGCACCAGGCAGGGCTTTGTCCATCACGCGTTTTACTTTGGCGATTTCTTCCATTAAGTGCATTTGCGTGGGTAGGCGGCCTGCGGTGTCGGCCAGTACGATGTCAATATTTTTGGCGATGGCGGAGTTGATAGCGTCAAACATCACGGCGGCGGCATCGCCGCTGGTTTGTGCCACTACATGTACGTTATTGCGCTCGCCCCAAATTTGTAATTGTTCACGGGCGGCAGCTCTAAAAGTATCGCCCGCGGCAATGAGTACGCTTTTACCTTGGCTTTGAAAATGCTTGGCAAGCTTGCCGATACTTGTCGTTTTACCTGCGCCATTCACGCCAGCCAGCATGATGACAAATGGCTTGT
The DNA here is from genome assembly GCA_049643685.1 of Methylotenera sp. Classification (GTDB taxonomy): domain Bacteria; phylum Pseudomonadota; class Gammaproteobacteria; order Burkholderiales; family Methylophilaceae; genus Methylotenera. Next base: position 19,130 of record JBARQL010000122.1, on the reverse strand, counting down.
GGCCGCTGGTTTCAAGTGGTTGCTGTAGCGGCGTAAGTAGGTCAGACATTGCAGCTTTAAGGGCGGCTTTAAGCTGTACGGTGTCATCTAAGCTTTGCGCTTTGACTCGTTTTTTAATGTCATCTAATAAGTTTTTAGTCGCGTTCACGCCTACATCTGAAGTAATTAAAATCGTTTCTAATTCTTCATACACATCGGCATCAATTTTGCCGCCGCCAAACAAGCCAGCAAGCTGGTTGCCAAGTTGTTTACGTGTTTTGCTGAGGCTTTGTTTGAGGCGTTCACTCCAACTCGGGACGTTTTCGGCTACAGGCGCCTCGTCAAGAGCGGTTTGTGCGGCATCTTTTTGCTCAGGGATGGCTTCTTGCCTGGGTTGGGCTGGTTTTTTCTTGAAAAAATCGAACATAGCTACTCAGTATTTTTTACGTTTTGATAAGTGCTATTTTATCTTAATTTTCAGTTCAGGCTGTGAAGTTACTTTGAATGATTATTTGCGGCGGCTTTCCAATAACTCAAAAATGCCCATGCCAACTAACATGGCAACCAGAAAAACGAGGCCTTTGATGCTGCCAGCACCGAGTAAAACAAAAGCAGGAGCAGGGCAAATGCCCACTAACCCCCAGCCAATGCCGAATACGAGACTACCTATCACCAAGCGCTTATCGATAATGCGTGAGGTAGGGATATTCATTGGTAAGCCTAAAAAGCTGCTACTGCGCTTACCCGCTATTCTAAAAGCCACAAAGCCAACGGCAATTGCACCGCCCATCACCAACGCCAATGTTGGATCCCACAAGCCTGCTAAGTCAAGAAATGCCAGTACTTTGGCGGGGTTCGCCATGCCGGCCAAAATTAACCCCAGGCCAAATATAAGGCCGGAAAGTAGTGCAACAATTAGCGCGGTAGTATTACTTAAACGTTTTTTCATTTTACATTCCTAACAAGTGACGCATTACAAATACCGTTAAGAAGCCTGTGCCCATAAAAGCCAGCGTGGCGATAATGGAGCGTGGCGATAAACGTGAAATGCCGCATACCCCATGGCCGCTGGTGCAGCCTGAGCCGTAGCGAGCACCAAAGCCAACGATTAAGCCGGCAATTCCTAGCAGGCCATAGCTGGCGTCAATTTTAATTTCAGGCAGTTGGGCGAATAATAGCCAAACAATAGGTGCAATAATCAACCCAACTGTAAAAGCAATGCGCCAGCCCGCATCATGCATGACGGGTCTAAAAAGGCCGCCGATAATGCCTGTAATGCCAGCGATGCGACCATTCAGCAGTATGAATAGCGCTGTTGAAATGCCGATAAGCGCACCCCCCGCGAGTGCAGACCATGGCGTAAAGTTGTTCCAGTCGATAATCATAAGTATGTAGTTTGGGATAAATGAAAAGAAGCCGCACACATTATGTGCGCGGCCTTGTTGAGTAGATTATATCCTAAATTAAAGTTGCCAGCCGTAAGCAATGCCGAGTGAGTCTTCGTACATTTTCAGGTCGGCATTGCCGCCACCAAAGCCTGCAGGCGGGAAGCCTGGAGGAATTGAGTGGCTACCTTTTACCTTTTCTTCAAATGCGTGCATATAAGAGAATGAAAGTTCAGATTTGTTTGGTAATGCCCAAGTTGCACCCAACGTTACATGGTCTTGAACAACGCCTGGGGCTAATATATTAAACAAAGTTTCACTTTTGCGAATAGGCTGTGTTGAGTGATTGTAGCCCGCACGAAGCGTTAGGCTTTCACTATAAGCGTAACTAGCGCCAACCTTAACAGCCGTTACATCGCGCCATGCAAACCCTGGACCTTTGTTTGAGCCAAGCTGATTGCCCTTGAGTAGCAGGTTATTGATTGAATTTCCCACTGAATCAACGTCGCTATATTCAATGCGCTGCACATCTGCAGCCAAAGTGAGTGCTGGTGTGGCTTTAACGGCAATTCCTACACCATAACTTGCGGGAATATCAAAAGTCCCACCTTCAGCAAATAAGCCTTTGTATTGATCAAACTTACTCATGTAGGTTTTGCTCTGGTAGGTTGCGCCCAAAGTGATGTTGTCATTCACTTGTCCAATCCAGCCAATGTGAACACCTGCGCCATATGAAGAATCATGTCCGTTATTGGTGACTTTGCCTGGGGATTTGCTATAGCCCGCATTGTCAAAGTTTTGTAATCCCTTAGCTTCAAAACGTTGATAAGCTAAATTTACGGTAACGCCAAGGGTATTGGCGGGAGTGATCTTCCAAGTGGCTGTTGGTGCAATAAAAAGCTGAATTAAATCAATGCCTGCGGGCGTAGATCCCAATAGCGGGACAGCTTTTTTGTAGTCTGTATTCATGCCGCCATTGCCGTAAACACTTACCCCTAGCGTGACTTCAGGGTTAATCGTATGGTTGTAGCCAAATTCAGGAATGATGAAATTTTCAGTATCATTGGCCTCGTACTTACCATCAAAACCAAAAGCATTACCCACAATCTGACTTTCACGCTGTGGCCTAAACCAAGTCACACCAAAATCAACGCGATTGCCAATCAAGCCCATTCCAGCAGGGTTTGCGGCTGCAGCAAGTGCGTCTTGCGGCAATGCAATACCTACACCACCCATCCCTTGGGACTTCACGCCATAGCCGTGTGCAAAGTAGCCGTCAGTGGCATTCGCTTCCGCTGATGCTATTAGAAGAATGGCGGGTAAGAGCTTGTGCGCGAATTTCATTGAAAGGCCTTTATTGCGATCAGTTATTTGAGGACGTCACTTTATCAATATATTTTAATAAGTGAAAATACTTTTTTGTTATAACGATATAATCATTTTAAATAATGATAGTGCTGATATTTTTTTGTATGAACTTAGGCGTTGGCTTCTATGTCACATCATTAGTTTTTAATAAGGGACAGCTGAAAGAAGTGTGCCGAGCTATAATTCAAGCAACTGTAATTCAAGCAGTTGGGATGAATAATCCAATTGAAAGAAGCTAATAGTTAACAAGAATATGGAGAAGTACAAGGTGCGTATCAAAAGCTTATTGATTTTAATTTTGGCAATGCCAATCACCGTTTTTGCTGAAGTTTCAGTACAGGAGTTCAAACTTGAAAATGGTTTAAAACTTATCGTACAAGAAGACCGTCGCTCGCCAGTGGTGGTGTCTCAAGTATGGTATCGCGCGGGCAGTTTAGACGAAGTGAATGGCAAAACAGGCGTGGCGCATGTGCTGGAACACATGATGTTTAAAGGCACCAAACGCGTTCCAGCAGGGCAGTTTTCACGCTTAATTGCGGCGGCTGGCGGTAAAGAAAATGCCTTTACCAGCACTGATTACACTTGTTATTTTCAGCAGTTAGAAAAATCGCATTTACCTCTTTCGTTCAAGCTGGAAGCAGATCGCATGGCCAATTTAAACTTGACCAAAGCGGAATTTGATAAAGAAATTAAAGTCGTTATTGAAGAGCGTCGCTGGCGTACCGATGACAAACCACAAGCGATGGTGAATGAGGCTTTTCAAGGCACTATTTATCGCGCACACCCGTATGCTCGCCCAGTGGTTGGCTTTATGAACGACCTGGAAAACATGACGGTTGAAGATGCACGTGAGTGGTATCACAATTGGTATGCACCTAATAATGCTACTTTAGTGGTGGTGGGCGATGTGAAGGCGCAAGAAGTCTACAAGTTAGCAAAAACGCATTTTGGCCAATTGAAAGCAAAAGTGCTGCCAGCGCGTAAACCGCAAGTAGAACCCGCGCAGATAGGCGAGCGTCGACTTGTCGTCAAAGCACCTGCAAAACAGCCATATTTATTGATGGGGTACCATGTGCCCGCACTAAAAGATGCCACCAATGACTGGGAGCCGTATGCGCTTGAAGTGTTGGCGGGTGTATTGAGCGGTAATCCTGCTGCGAGGCTTAATCAAAAGTTGGTGCGTGAAACGCAATTAGCCGTAGATGCAAGCGCGGGATACGACCTATTGTCACGTGGACGACTCAGTTTGTTTGAGCTTGATGGTACGCCGAGTGAAGGCAAAACCGTGTTGGAGCTTGAGGCGGCCTTGTTACAACAAATTGAAAAAATCAAAGAATCTGGCGTCACTGTAGAAGAGCTGGATCGCATTAAAGCGGGCGTAATTGCGGCGGATGTGTATCAGCGTGATTCTATGTTTTATCAAGCCATGCAGATAGGCACGGTTGAAACGATTGGCTTTTCATGGAAAATTTTAGATGACTATCCTGCTAAATTACGCGCTGTTACGCCAGAGCAAGTGCAGGCAGTGGCTAAAAAATATTTGTTGAAAGACAATTTGACTATTGCTACGTTAGACCCGCAACCGATAGACCCGAATGCCAAGCCTCAAGGCAAGCCGCATATACATTAGGTTTCAATTTCAAGTTAGTCATTCCCATCCTTCTAAGGTCGTCGCAATGCAACGGGTTCTTAGAGAGGATGAGGGAATTCAGTTAGGGTAATTTAAGATGAAAATAATTAGATTTTTAATGATTTTAGTTGGTAGCTTAGTGGCATTTAACAGTAATGCCGCCGTCAAAATTCAACAATGGCAAACCAGCACAGGGGCTGAGGTGTATTTTGTGGAAAACCATGACTTACCAATTGTCGATTTGAGCGTGAATTTTGCAGCGGGTAGCGCGCGTGATGCGGCAGAAAAATCAGGCGTAGCGGGCATTACAAGATACTTAATGACACTTGGCGCTGCGGGCATGAGTGACGAAGTGATTGCGAACAAAATGGCGGATATAGGGGCGATTCTAAGCGGTGATTTCGATGCGGACCGCGCAGCCTTTAAGCTGCGCACTTTAAGTAGCGCACGTGAACAAGCGCTAGCATTGGATGTGTTCGCCAAAGTGTTACAACAACCAGATTTTCCTGAAACTGTGTTAACGCGTGAAAAAGCGCGCATTATTTCTGGTTTGCAGGAGGCTGCTACGCAGCCTGAAAGCATTTCCAATAAAGCATTTATGGCCGCTATGTATGGCGCGCACCCCTATAGCTTGGATGAAAGCGGTGAAGTGGAAACCGTTGGCAATATCAAGCGTGAAGACTTGCAGAATTTTTACAATCAACACTATGGCGCAGAAGGTGCAGTGATTGCCATGATTGGCGATTTAACGCGTGAGCAAGCGAATACCATTGCCGAAAATGTCAGTAGTAACCTGCCAAAGTCGGCTGATACTGTGCCGATTTCAGCCGTGCAATTGCCCACCAAGCCCATTGAGCAGCGCATTGCTCACCCAGCCTCGCAATCGCATATTTTGTTAGGCTACCCCGGCATCAAACGTGGTGACCCTGATTTATTTCCACTGTACGTGGGTAACTATATTTTGGGCGGCGGCGGTTTTGTGTCACGCTTAACAGAAGAAGTGCGCGAAAAACGTGGGCTGGTGTATAGCGTGTACAGCTATTTTATGCCAATGGCGGAATTAGGCCCTTTTCAAATTGGCTTGCAAACCAAAAAAGACCAAGCCAATGAGGCGCTTAAATTGGTGAATGAAACCTTAGCTAAATTTTTAAAAAACGGCGTTACCGAAAAAGAACTGAAAGCCGCAAAAGACAACATTATTGGTGGTTTCCCGATGCGGATTGATAGTAATGGCAAAATTCTAGATTATTTGTCAGTCATTGGCTTTTACAAATTACCGCTCAATTATTTGGATGAATATAACAAAAAAGTCGCCAGCGTGACTACCGCGCAGATTAAAGACGCATTCAATCGCAGGCTGAAACCTGAGCATTTTGTCACAGTAATTGTGGGCGACCCTGATGCGAAGTAATAGTTAGATAGCATTGTAAACGTAGGAGCGATTTTTAAATCGCGAACAAGGGGGAATTTGCGACAGCCTTCTCGATTTAAAAATCGCTCCTACAACAATACTGTAAATTTAGAAGGCTCATTTAAGCTTTGGCAAAACCAGCAGACAAAAAACTAAACACCGTTCGCATCAATGCAGGTGCATGGCGCAGTCGCCTCATTAAATTCCCCGATGCAGAAGGCTTGCGCCCAACACCAGAGCGTGTACGCCAAACGGTATTTAACTGGTTAGGGCAGGATTTAACGGGCCTAACCTGCTTGGATTTATTTTCTGGCACAGGTGTGATGGGTTTTGAAGCACTTTCTCGTGGCGCAGTATCTGCCACGTTGGTAGAAAAATCTATACCAGCCTATAAAGCCTTATTGGAAAATAAAGCACTGCTTAATGCGGAGCATGCACAAATCCTGCATCAAGATGCTTTATATTTTTTAGCGCAAAATAAGCTAAGATTTAACCTGATTTTTTTAGACCCACCCTACCATCAAGCATGGCTGCAAAAAGTACTGCCCTTGCTGGCTGAGCATTTACATGCTGAAGGTTTAATCTATGTTGAATCTGAGTTTGCCATAGATTCAAACCAAGTATTTGCGAAAGACTGGCAAGTCATTAAACAAAGCAAAGCGGGCAATGTGTTTTATCATCTGTTAAAATTCAGTTAAATAACGATAGGTGATGAATATGAGTAAAATCCGCATAGCCGTTTACCCTGGCACATTTGACCCGATTACCTTGGGGCATGAAGATATTGTGCGTCGTGCTGCTAATTTATTTGATGAAGTGATTGTCGCAGTAGCGGGTAGCACCAACAAAAAAACACTGTTTAGTTTGGATGAGCGCGTAGTGCTTGCGAAAAGCGTTTTTTCAGACGCTGACAATATTAAAGTGGTAGGTTTTAGTGGTTTACTCATGCAGTTTGTGCAAGAGCAGGGCGCACAAATGGTGATTCGCGGTCTGCGTGCTACTTCAGATTTCGAGTATGAATTTCAATTGGCTGGCATGAACCGCAAGCTTTATCCGCAATTCGAAACCTTATTTTTAACACCTTCCGAACAATTTATGTTTATTTCATCCAGCCTAGTGCGTGAAGTTGCTACGCTGGGCGGAGATGTGCATGCGTTTGTGTCATCTACCGTTGAAGATGCCATTTTGCAAAAGTTAAGCTTACAAAAGCTAGGCAAATAATATGGCCTTAATGATTACCGATGAATGCATCAACTGTGACGTATGTGAGCCAGCATGTCCCAATAACGCCATTTATCAGGGTGAAGAGATTTATGAAATCAACCCAAACCTATGCACCGAATGCGTCGGGCATTATGATAAACCGCAATGCCAAGAAGTTTGCCCGATTGACTGTATTCCGTTTAATCCTGATGTAGTGGAAAGCCGTGAACAGTTGCTTAAGAAATACTATCAATTAACCGCTGCTAAATAACTTAAAAGGATATTCAATATGCGCATGCTGCACACCATGCTCCGCGTCGGTAATTTGGAGCGCTCAATTAAGTTTTATACTGAAATCCTCGGCATGAAAGTGTTACGCCAGCATGATTTTCCAGAAGGAAAATTTAGCCTAGCGTTTGTGGGTTACGGTGATGAAAGCGAAAACACCGTATTAGAACTCACCTACAACTACGGTGTAGAAAGCTACGACATGGGCAAAGCTTACGGCCATATCGCGCTGGAAGTGGAAGATGCCTACCAAGCCTGCGAGGCCGTTAAAGCAGCAGGAGGTAAAGTAGTGCGCGAGGCGGGCCCGATGATGCACGGCACGACCGTTATTGCATTTGTGGAAGACCCAGACGGTTACAAGGTAGAGTTTATTCAAGCGGGCACTTATTGAGACCTTTACAAACATACTTCTTGCGGCGAACTACGTTGTTGCGCTGTACTCAGAATGCTCATGTGCCATGTGTACATTCCGCTGCTTGCGTGCATTACGCCTAGTACCTCATCCACAATAAAAATGTTTGAAAAGGTCTCAAGTGTTATGGAAGGTGGTTGGTTTCTATACTTATTAGAATGCAAAAACGGCGCCTATTACGCAGGCATCACGAACGATTTAGAAGCACGCTTTGTTGCGCATCAGTCAGGGAAAGGCGCACGCTACACCCGCGCCAACCCGCCTAGCAAAATAGTCGCCTCAAAGTCATACCCAGATCGTTCAACGGCCAGCATCGCAGAAGCACAGTTAAAAAAATTACGCAGACCTAAAAAGTTACATTTTTTTGAGCTGGATTTAGTAATAAACGACGAATGAAATCAGTCATGAATCAAGCAAAATTGCCAATAGCAGAACTTAGGATCGCTGTGCAAGCCGCACTCAATGATGATTGGCACACTGCCCACAACATCGCACAAGAATATTCAGACCCAATCGCTAATTGGATTCACGCTGTGCTACACAAAATTGAAGGCGATGTGTGGAACAGCAAATATTGGTATGCACGCACGGCAGGTAAACAATACGAAGTTTTTCCTGACCCGCGCGAAGAGCTTTTGACTATTCAAAACAGCTTAAATGAATACGAGAGAATTTAGATGCTCTGCAAGCCTTATAAATAAAGGCTCGCAGAGCATGCATGTTGATAACTATATTAACAAACGTTTTTTTATCCACTCAATTCTTGCATTGGGTTCACAAAAAACAGCTTCTTCCAACCCTGCGTTTCTGTAGAAAATCGCCAAGGGTAAGGGATAAGCGAGAGTACGCTATAGTGCAAATGTGGTGGTTTGCCAGCGGCGTTTCCTGTTCTGCCCACTGCGCCGATTAGCTCGCCGCGACTCGTCCAGCTTAAACTGCGCGTGTGAATGCTATCTAAATGTGCGTAATAGTAAATGCGCCATTTTGGCCCTAGCACCGCCACCACATTGCCGCCCATTTCTATATTGCCTGTATAAACTACCAAGCCGCCAGTGCTTGCGATAACGTTCGTGCCTTGTTTGGCAAAGATGTCGATGCCTTTATGTACGCCAGATTTGCCCCATGGTGCATACCAAAAACTTTGCTTGTTCCAATCTTTTGCAGTCGCGTTTTGCACAGGAATCACCCCGCGCTCGGGAATACATAAACCGAGCGCTAGAATGAATGCTAAAAGTTTTAGAGTTTTTAGCATGTGATGTTTAGGCCACTTCAGCAGTTGGTTTAGCAGGGTTACTGCTAATTTGATACCAATCGACTTTTCTGGTGATAATCATCGTCACAGCCAGCAAGCCAAACACCAGCAAGCTACCCATCAACAGCGCGTTATCTTCAGAAGCCAATATGCCATACAGTGCACCGTATAAAGCTGTGAGCAAGCCTGCAAACATAAAACCGTGGCTTTTGCTTTTGAGTACATAAGTTAAGTAATACCCTAACAAACTTACACAGGCAAAGCTGGCGATCAAGTACGATAAAGCAAAACTGATGTGTTCAGAAAGTGAAATCAGTAACAAGTAAAACAAGGCCATCGCCAAACCCACCAAGGTGTATTGCGCATGGTGAATACGCAGGCGTTTTAAAATCTCAAAGATAAAGAAGCCAGCAAAGGTCAAACCGATGAATAGCAGGCCATATTTAGTAGCGCGGTCTGATTGGCTATAGACGTTGATGGGTTCTACAAAGCCGATTGAGAGTGATTCTAGGGCACCCACTTGCACATTTTGCGCGGCGGCTGGGTATGAAGCGGCTCTTGTGACATCGGTTGCAGTTGTAGCGGCATTCGTAGCAGCGGCAACCGCTGATTTTTCATTCCAGCGTTGCTCTAGCATATTCAGCAATGAAGTTTGATTGCTACTTGAAAGGGATGAAACCGCCCATTTTGCTTCAAAGCCCGCTGGGGTGATTTTATGTGCTGGTAAAAAACTGCCATTAAAATGCGGATGTTGCCAGCTCGATTGCAAAGCAATTTTGTTGTTGTCGGCAATCGGGGTGAAGTTGAAGTTTTCCATGCCGCGTAAGTTAAGTTTAAATTCAAAAGTTAGATTTTTTGCGGCGACTACCTCTAATTTTCCTAAATCCGCATGAATGCCATTGCCAAGCGCCGTTAAGTTGGAGCCTTGCTCAAATTCATAGGTTTGGTTATTTAAAGTAAGTTCAGGCTTGCCGTTAATGCCGCGCGTATCGCTGATGCCTAAGCTCACATACGCAGGTAAAAGTGTGATTTTGCCATCTTCATGTTGAGGCGTAATTTTAAAATCTGCATCAAATTTAAAGGTGCCTTTAATGTTGCCGCCAAGCTGATACATCAAGGCTTTATAAATCCCTAAGCTTTTGTATTCATTGGTAAATCCTCCGCTTAGTTCCAAGTTTTCTGGCAAGGCAAACACCACATATTCTACTTTGCGTTTTTCAACCTTTTTCACCTTATTTTCAGTGACGGTTTCGCTATATTCCTCAATATAGGGAATCGACAACACAGGCCCGACGATAGTTTGTGCTCCGGCTGAGCTGCTCGCAATTTGCTGTTTAACTTCCTCTTGCCGATATTGCCGTTCGCTAATGAGCGAATTGATGTACATTACCGCCCAAGACATGACCATGGTGAGAAGAAAAATACCGATAACTTTAAAAATAAATGCCCGATTCATGATGAACTCCTAATAAATTATGTGGAGTTAGCAGAATAATGAGCGACCGTGAAGTGTTGATGCGTTTGTGTGAAGTGAGTGTGAAGTTTGGTGCTTTAATTGAAATATTTTAAGCTATCTTATTGTGCTGCCCCACAGGCCTTATCAATAAAGGCGCATGGGGCAGGGAATTTCTCTCGATGTATTCTTGGTTGAAATTAAAGATTATAAAGGTAACAAAATGGTGGCAATTACACCGCCCTCGGCATGGTTACTTAAAGTAATTTTACCGCCATGCAACTTCACCACTTCTTGTACAAAGTTCAGACCTAAACCTGTGCTTTTTTGCCCGGAGGCAGGGCGTGGTAATGAGTAGAATTTGTCGAATATTTTATCGATGGCATAGTCTGGAATGCCCGCGCCCTGGTCTTTAATGCGGATTATCGCCTGGTTTTCTTGTTGACTAATATTGATGTTAATCACCGAATTTTCAGGGCTGAAATCCAATGCATTTTCAAGGCAATTATAGATAGCCTGCCCGAGTAGAAAGGCTTCCGCCTGTAGTTGAATGGTAGCGTTTTCGGTAAATTGCAATTGCACCTGTCGAAGCGCTGCTTTTTCTGCCAAATGTGAGATTTGTGTGCGGATTAACGCTGTTAAATTGACGTTAGTCAGGTGCGTTAGTTGTTGCTGGTGCTCCAGCGCAGCCAAGCCCAGCATGTTTTGAATAACGGTTTGTACGCGGCTGGACTGTGCTTTAATTTGCGCCAAAAAGTACGCTTGGTCAGCGGGTGGCATATTAGGTGAAATAAGTTCCAGCGCGCCTTGAATGGCGGTCATGGGGCTTTTGAGTTCGTGCGTTAAATGTTGAATCGAATCTTGCACGTGTTGTTTGCCATCCAATTCAGAGCGCATGGTTTGCATGGCATTGGCCAACTCGCTCAGTTCATCATTACTGGAAGTGGGCGGTGTGACTTTTTCACCTTTGCTCACGCTCATGGCGTAGTTACTCAGGGCATTAATTTTGCGGGTAAAGCGCCAAGTAAACAGCATGCCGATGCCTAGCGACAGCACAAATAATAAGGCGCCCCAGCGGATAATCTTGTTTTGTGCGCGCTCAATAAATGGCAGCAAAGTACGGTTGGGTTTTGCCACAGTGAGTGAGCCAATAATGTGGCTGCCATCTTTAATGGGCGCGGCGATGTACATGATGGTGTCGCTATTTTTATCATTGAGCACCACAGGGCTAGAGCGGGCACCGTATTTGCCGTGTAGCGTTAAGTAAACGTCGCGCCATTGGCCATAATCTTGCCCAAGGGCTAAGTTGCTTGAATCAAAAATCACAATGCCTTTTGCGTCGGTGATGTAAACACGGTAATCGGCAGTTTGCTTATTCACACCCCAAATATTCGCTTTTTCAGAACGGGCACGATATTGCGCCAAGCTTTGCGCGAAGTTTCCTGTTTGAATGTTGCCAGCTTTTACATCGTTCGCGGCGAGTTCGGCCAGCACGTTGGCGGTGTCGACCAGTGCATCTTCCATGGCTTGGCGCACGCCAGGCTTGACTTCATCGACAAAGATAATCAACACAAACCAAGCGGCGAGGCCGACGAGTAAAAAATAGCCCAAAAATATCTTCAGGCTAATATTCATCTTAAAAGGTAGCCTCATGCCTGCAAGCTATAGCCCATGCCGCGATGCGTCACGATTGCTTCGCTTGCTGCATCAACACTACGCAATTTTGCACGCAGTGTTTTAATGTGCGCATCCACTGTGCGCTCTAGCGTGTTTTCCGCATTCGCCCAAACAATATCCATCAGCTGATCGCGTGAATAAACGCGTTGCGGCTGATTGATTAAGGTTCTAAGTAGCAAAAATTCATAGCGCGTGAGCTCTAAATATTGACCGAGATATTGAATGCGATTGGCAACATCATCTACGTTAAATAAGGCTGGTTTTTTTGTGTGATTGTTTTCACTGCGCCGTAAAATGGCTTTGACGCGCGCCACTACTTCACGCGGGCTAAACGGTTTCGTCACATAATCGTCCGCACCAATTTCCAAGCCCACAATGCGGTCAATCTCGTGATTGCGTGCCGTTAAAAACAAAATGGGAATGTTGGAAGTTTCACGGATTTTTTTGCAGACATCAAAGCCTGTCATGTCTGGCAAGCCCACATCGAGGATTACAAAATCAATCGCGTTTTGAGTGAGTACAAGCGATGCCTCGCCACCTAAAAGCTTGTGCGTCGTGGTAATTCCAGCTTCCTTAAAAGCATAAATCAGCGTTTCTGCAATGGCAGGCTCATCTTCAATAATCAACACATGGGGGTTCATAGGGCTATTTTAGATGATAATTTGAATGTGATGTGTAGAAACAAAAACAGCCTACAATTGTAGGCTGTTTGGGTGATGGACTGAATCGTCTTATATGAAATTTCGCGATGAAACTCCAAGACGAAACAAAAGTGCAGTTACACCGCGTTAGACAACGTAACGTATTTCATTTCGCCATTAATGATGACAAAGCGTGCATCCTGCATGCCTTCAGTCTTTTTTACGGCGTCACGATAAACCCACACCACGCCTTCAGTTTCTCCAGCGGTATTTTTGAGGGTTTGAATTTGGTCTGGAAAGCCAAAGTTAGCGGCCAGCTGATCTGATTTTGTTGAAGCCAACACTTGATAAAACTGTGTCGCTGACATCACTTTACCGTTCTTGTTGCTGTTGTCTTTATTAAAACCAGCGGCGCTGGTTTGCATTGAGGCTGCAATTAAACTACCGACTAAAACACTTTTGATGAACTTTTGATTCATTTGGTATTACTCCTTTTTTTGAAAGAATGGCTATGATAACAAGGAGGTGTGTCAGTTTAATGACACGGACGTTACGGAATGTAAGGGGATGTTAATCGCTTATTTTTTGCTGACACTAATAATAAAAATCGCCTCTAGAAAATCACCGATAAAAAAACAACGCCCTGCAAGCCTTATATTTAAAGGCTTACAGGGCACGTTAAGAAAGATAGCCCTAAAAGTCGGGCTAGAATGCATGATTTGATTCAGTTAAAGCTTATCTCCAAAAAAGTCTTTGGCCTTATCCATCCAGCTTTTGTTTTTTGGGCTATGTTTGCCTGAATCCGCTTGCGTGCTTGTTTCAAATTGACGCAATAACTCTTTTTGATGCTCGGTGAGTTTGACGGGCGTTTCCACTACGACATGCACCATTAAATCGCCGTGGTCAGATTGACGTAGTGGTTTAATGCCTTTGCCTCTGAGCCTAAACACAGCGCCAGTTTGCGTTTCAGCAGGCACTTTCATTCTGGCAGAGCCGCCGAGCGTAGGCACTTCAATTTCCCCGCCTAACGCCGCTGTACTAAAGCTGATGGGCATTTCGCAGTGTAAATTGCCGCCTTCGCGCTGAAACACTTCATGTTGTTTAAGGTGTATCACGACATATAAATCACCGGTCGGGCCACCGTTGACGCCAGCTTCGCCTTCACCTGATAAACGAATGCGATCGCCTTCATCCACTCCCGCAGGAATTTTGACCGAGAGCGTTTTGTTTTGTTTAGTACGGCCAGCACCATGGCAAGCACCGCATTTGTCATCTTCTTTGATGATTTTTCCTGCACCATGACATTTCGGACAGGTCTGTTGCACTGAGAAAAACCCTTGTTGCATGCGCACTTGGCCATGGCCGCCGCAAGTATTACAGGTGACTGGCGATTTTCCAGTTTTAGCGCCAGTACCCTTGCAGCTTTCACAAGTCGCTTGTACAGGAATGCGGATTTTTGTTTCCGTGCCTTTGGCAGCGTCTTCCAGGCTAATTTCCATGTTATAGCGCAAGTCTGCGCCGCGGTAGACATTGTTACGCTGACCGCCGCCTTGACGGCCACCACCAAAAATATCGCCAAAAATATCGCCGAATGCATCACCAAAGCCCGCGCCACTAAATCCACCCGCGCCTGCGCCCATACTGGGGTCAACGCCTGCATGACCGTATTGGTCGTAAGCGGCACGTTTTTGGTCATCGGAAAGCATTTCGTAGGCCTCTTTCGCCTCTTTGAATTGTTCTTCAGCTTTAGGGTTGTCGGGATTGCGGTCTGGATGATACTTCATCGCCAATTTGCGATAAGCCTTTTTAATCTCTTCTTCAGAGGCATCCTTATTCACACCAAGGATTTCGTAGTAATCTCTTTTGCTTGCCATAATTTAGTCGCTAGTTTCTAGTGCTTAATGTTTAATTGCCGTATGTTAGATGCATGTTGAGTGGTTAATGACCGGTGGTAGTGAATAGCCAAAAGTCGTTAGTGTCATTCTACGACACTAACGACTAATGGTTCACGGCCATCTATTGCTATAGTTAGTCTTTCTTCACTTCCTCAAACTCTGCATCGACCACATCGCCATCAACCGTTTTTTCACCCGCTTGGCTAGGTTGCGGACTTTCAGTATTGGCTTGCGCTTGTTGTTCAGCGTACACCTTTTCGCCTAGTTTTTGTGAGGCAGTCGTTAACGCTTCTGTTTTTGCTTCAATGGCTGCTTTGTCATCGGACTTCATGGCGTCTTCGACATCTTTCAAAGCGGTTTCAATGGCTTCTTTTTCTGCAGCATCTAATTTATCACCATGCTCAGTCATCGATTTTTTCACGGAGTGCACCATGCCGTCGGCAGCGTTACGTGCGTCAACAAGTTCGCGCAATTTGCGGTCTTCATCAGCGTACTTGATGGCATCTTCTTCCATCTTCTTGATTTCTTCTTCAGAAAGACCAGAATTTGCCTTGATGGTGATTTTGTTTTCTTTGCCAGTCGCTTTGTCTTTTGCAGAAACATGCAAAATACCGTTGGCATCAATATCAAAAGTCACTTCAATTTGTGGCATACCGCGTGGTGCCGGTGGAATATCGCTCAAATTAAATTGACCCAGTGATTTGTTGGCAGAAGCCATTTCACGTTCACCTTGCAACACTTGAATGGTCACCGCGTTTTGGTTGTCATCAGCCGTTGAGAACACTTGCGATGCCTTGGTAGGAATCGTGGTATTTTTCTTGATGAGTTTAGTCATCACACCACCGAGTGTTTCAATACCAAGTGATAGTGGCGTTACGTCTAGCAACAACACATCCTTAACATCACCTTGCAATACGCCGCCTTGAATCGCCGCGCCAACCGCCACTGCTTCATCAGGGTTTACGTCTTTACGTGGCTCTTTGCCAAAGATTTCTTTCACTTTTTCTTGCACTTTAGGCATACGGCTTTGACCGCCCACCAAAATCACATCCGTGATGTCTTCGATTTTTACGCCAGCATCTTTAATCGCAGTACGGCAAGGTGCCATGGTGCGTTCAATCAAATCATCGACTAGAGATTCTAATTTTGCACGCGTGATTTTTACCACTAAGTGCTTAGGACCTGTTGCATCAGCCGTAATGTAAGGTAAGTTCACTTCAGTTTGCGCACTTGAAGACAATTCTATTTTCGCTTTTTCAGCCGCTTCTTTTAAGCGTTGTTTAGCCAATAAATCGTTACGTAAATCTAAGCCGCCGTTGTCTTTTTTGAACTCGTCAGCTAAGAAATCGATTAAGCGATTATCAAAGTCTTCACCACCGAGGAATGTATCACCATTGGTAGAAAGTACTTCAAATTGATGTTCACCATCAATGCTTGAGATTTCAATGATTGACACGTCGAACGTACCGCCGCCTAAGTCATACACGGCAATTTTACGGTCGCCTTCTTGTTTGTCTAAGCCGAACGCTAGCGCCGCTGCAGTAGGTTCGTTGATGATACGTTTAACATCCAAACCCGCGATGCGGCCCGCATCTTTAGTGGCTTGGCGTTGGCTGTCGTTAAAGTAAGCCGGCACGGTAATCACCGCTTCAGTCACTTCTTCGCCCAAGTAATCTTCGGCGGTTTTTTTCATTTTGCGTAACACTTCAGCTGAGATTTGTGGTGGTGCCATTTTTTGGCCACGCACTTCTACCCATGCATCGCCGTTATCGGCTTTTGTAATGGTGTAAGGCATCAGCTTGATGTCTTTTTGCACTTCTTTTTCTTCGAATCTACGGCCAATCAAACGTTTTACTGCGTATAACGTATTTTTTGGGTTAGTCACTGCTTGGCGTTTAGCCGGTGCACCCGCTAAAATTTCACCATCTTCCTGATATGCAATGATGGATGGCGTAGTGCGTGTGCCTTCAGCGTTTTCAATCACGCGCGGCTTGCCGCCTTCCATGACAGCGACGCAAGAGTTTGTAGTGCCTAAGTCAATTCCAATAATTTTGCCCATGTTGTATGTCCCTTTACTTTAAATTTGTGTTAACCGCTCTAATACAATTTATTTAAAGCAGTTTGATGTTTAACCTTAGTTGCTAGATGGTGATTGTTTTTTTAAATTCAAGTAGCTTTATTTATATAAATGCATTATTTCGCGACCATCACCAAAGCTGGTCTCAACACGCGATCATTCAGCGTATAGCCTTTTTGCAATACAGAGGTAACTGTATTGGGCTCGCCGCTGTTTTCTAACATTGAAATCGCTTGGTGTTGATTAGGATCGAATTTTTCGCCGATGGGGTTGATTTCGGCAATATTGAATTTATCAAAAACGCTCGCAAGTTGTTTTGCGGTGAGTTCAACGCCATCTTTGTAGCTTTGTACATCTGTTGCCTCAATGAGTAGCGCCGCATCTAAACTGTCTTTCACTGCCAATAATTCGTTTGAGAACTTCTCAAGCGCGAATTTACGGGCTTTGTCGATGTCATCCATCGCACGGCGGCGAATGTTTTCACCATCGGCCTTAATATAAAGCACACTCGCTTTGGCTTCTTCAAGGGCCGCTTCTAACTCGGCAATGCGGGCTACTGCGGTGTTTTCGGTTTGCGTTGCAGGCTCTGCCACGCCATCTTGCTGGCTTTCTTCTTGCATAGATTTCCTCCCTCAAATGCATTTTAATGAAAAGTTTTACCTAATGTGGGTGAATTTTGCTTAATTTCAAGAGGCGGTTGACAAAAAAATCTGAATTTTTTTAAGCGGAAACTTGTTGGTTTTGATGGGCAAAAAAAGCCCGAGGATTTTTTATGCCTCTGGAAGTCACGTGGATACTAGCTTGCAGCGGTGGTAGCATGATGTTGGATTAAGTTTTGTGAAAAAAGTGGATGATAGAAAGTGGCTATACTTTATAAAATGTGCCTAAGCGTGCCTAATATCATCTAATTTTCAAACCACTGGCCCCGATGTCAATTTTATCGATACTTTTTTTAAAAAACTGCTCTAAATTTGCTTTGGCAGTGTTACGAAAATTTTCTTTTACATTCGGTGGTTGCTTACCATTTTTAATTTCAGCCTGCGCCAAAACCATAAATGTCCCCACAATCGCCATCTGCTCATAAAATTCACGTTTTTGACTTAGCGTAGCATTTTTCAGTGCAGGGTTAGACGCGAGTGCGCCTCGCATTTGGCCAACTAATTGCTTGACGTGAGACTCAGGCAGCGTGGTGTTATGAAAAGCCTCGTAGTTGCCCACCAAATAGGCGGATAAAGCACCAGCCATGTCGTTTTTGGGGATGCCGAGTTGCTTTTCAAGCTTTTGATAGGTAACAAATGACCCAATAAAAGCCTGTTCAACTTCCTTGCGCTGCGCTGCTGGCATTCTTTGAGCGAGCGCGTGTGCCGTTACTTCTGCGTTGCCTTTTCCCTGCGCGATTGTTGAAAATTTAGGCCCAGCATTTTTCTTAAAATGTCGCCCCATTACCACAGAATCAAGCATATTTGCGGTGTAGACATAAGACATCATGGGCGTATCAAGCACTATTGGTGGAGGAATGTCATAGCAAGCGTACACTGGGGTCGTAAGCAACAACATGCTCACCAAAAGCAAATATTGCAGCCTTAAATAATATCCACACGATAACGCTAGACGGAACACATTGATTCTATGGTTTTTCATCTCGATACTTTCAACTTGTTCAAGTTAAAATATTCGCACACATTTGTGCTAAAGTCTAATTACAGACGCATTGACTGTCAATTAGCCCGCAGGGTGCATTAACGCAGTGTAATGCGCCGTATGAAATGGTCATTTTCGCCTCTAGGCGAGTTTCTTTCTTTTCCTTATCCAAAAGAAAGAAACCAAAGAAACACCCGCAAGGGGCGTCCCCAACCTCGCTAAGTGCTAAAGCACTAAGTCGGTTGTGAAAGGCTACCCCCTATCGCTTGTTTCCTACATTTCCCTTAATGATGGGAGGTTTCGGCAAGCGCTGTTTGAGCGTATGCGAGTTTCCGATTGCCGCCCAACATTAAGGGAAATGTAGGCGCGATAGCAGGGGAAATTAAAGTCAAAACCAAATGTTAATTACTGCTAGTGAAACGTCAAAAGCGTATTCATCACTTCAACCACGCTTGGTATTTGCCCAATACCTCCTAAATTTATAGCAGGCTGGTGCGCACCTGCCATCACGCCCGTCAGTGCTGGGTTAGTGTCGGTGTAAATGGCAACAGTAGGCACATTCAATGCAGCGGCGAGGTGCGATAAGCCTGTATCTACGCCCACGGCGGCTTGGGCTTGGCTGATGATGCTGGCAAGCTGAGCAATGGTGCATTTTGGCAATACGATAGATTGAACAGCGGTATTGTTAAGAGTAGTGGCGATGACGTTGGCGCGACTTTCTTCTTCTTCACTCGCCCACGGTAGTACTAAGTGCAAGCCTTGCTCGGCAAGCGCTTTGCCAAAAGCAATCCAATGAAGGGTCGGCCATAGCTTGCTAT
>JBARQL010000121.1:0-1517 GCA_049643685.1 Methylotenera sp. | reverse complement strand
TGCACTGAAAGATAATATGACTAATTAAGAAATTGATACTTTCTAGAAGAATTCCATTTCATTTGCATTTTTAACGAGTTCCTGGGGGTGTAAATAATTTTGTGTAAACGTCATTTTGCAGGAAACTGCTACTTTCAGAAATGGATAAAAAATGACCATACCAAAAGCATTACCCAACGATTTAATTGATAGTTTATTAGCTAATTATAAAAAGCCAGAAGACCTGATTGGTGAGAACGGTCTTCTCAAACAACTCACCAAAGCACTGGTTGAACGCGCACTTCAGGCCGAGATGTCAGAACACCTTGGTCACGATAAGCACGAAGCCGTCACTAACAGCACTGGCAATGCACGTAATGGTAAAAGCCGTAAAACTTTAAAAGGTGAATTTGGCGAACTACCGATTGAAATACCCCGCGACCGTGAAGGTAGTTTTGAGCCACAACTGATTCCTAAACATCAAACCCGCTGGACCGGCTTTGACGATAAGATCATCTCTCTATACTCACGCGGCATGACCGTACGTGAGATCCAAGCCCACCTTACCGATATGTATGGCACCGAAGTATCACCAACGCTAATTTCAAGCGTGACCGATGCCGTAGTAGATGATGTGAAGCAATGGCAGTCAAGACCTCTGGATGCAATTTATCCTGTCGTTTACTTAGATTGCATCCACGTCAAAGTGCGTGATGCTGGTGCAGTCAGAGCCAAAGCGGTTTACCTTGCTATCGGTATTAATATGCAGGGTGAGAAAGAAGTGCTGGGGCTTTGGATTGCCCAGACCGAAGGGGCTAAGTTCTGGCTCAGCGTGGTCACTGAACTCAAGAACCGTGGCGTACAAGATATATTCATTGCTTGTGTGGATGGCTTAAAGGGTTTTCCTGAAGCGATTGAAACTGTCTATCCCAAAGCGGCTGTGCAACTTTGCATCGTACACATGGTGCGCAACAGTTTAAATTACGTAGGTTGGAATAAACGTGATCTTGTTGCGGCTGATTTGAAGCGTGTCTATACGGCAGCAACGGAAGCAGAAGCAGAGCAATACCTGACTGAGTTTGAAGCGAATTGGGATGATGCTTATCCACCGATAGCGCAATCCTGGCGTAATAACTGGGCGCGTATTATTCCTTTCTTTGATTACCCGCCAGAAATACGCAAAATCATTTACACCACGAATGCGATTGAGTCGGTGAACATGAGTTTGCGTAAGGTAACAAAGAGCCGTGGCTCATTTCCAAACGATGAGTCTATGATGAAGTTGTTCTATTTGGCGCTGCAAAACATCAGCAAGAAGTGGACGATGCCACTGCGTGATTGGAAACCTGCGTTAAATAGGTTTACTATTCAATTTGAGGAGAGAATGCCTCAGCAGTAATTAACCGATGTTTACACAAAATTCAGGACACCCTCCTTTGCAGTTAAATGTTAATAACCTATTAGACAAAGACTATTATGCAAACTCTTCTGGTGGTCGCCCTTCAATTATCCCAGGCTCACCAAGAAGTGTATTAGGG
>JBARQL010000120.1:0-3184 GCA_049643685.1 Methylotenera sp. | reverse complement strand
GCTGGCACCACGTGATTAGCGGGTAATGCAGTGATTTTTCGGCCTTGCAAAGTGAGCGTTTCGCCCAGTTTGATTTCGTTATAGCGTAAAAATGGTGCTTCAGCACTAGGAATCGCATTGAAATCTGGCCATACCTTCCAATTAAAGATATGGTTACGCAAAATGGCTAAAGTCTCTTGACTGGCATGCACCGTAACCGGCTCAGCGCGAATACCCATGACGGTATCAAGCAAAAATGGGATAAAAGCGATGTGATCTAAATGTGAGTGTGTGATAAAAATATGGTCTATTTTTAGCAATGCATCCATCGATAAATCACCCACGCCAGAGCCAGCATCGATTAGAATATCATCGTCGATCAGCATAGAAGTGGTGCGCAATTCACCCCCTATGCCGCCGCTACAACCCAGTATTTTTATTTGCATCATGGTTTTAATCTAATTGAGTTTTATTCTATTTTTGGTTTTAATCTATTTTGAATCGTAATTAAAAACACCATCCCAATGGTCGGCGGGTGGTGTTTCTCTAAAATGGGCAATACGCTTAATGTATAAGTCATACACAGCACGTTGCGGCTCAAGTTTTTGCAAATTAATCAATTGCATTTCTGCTAAATCCCAATTTTGATTACGATAATGCTTAAGTGCTTCATCATACAATCTCAAGTTATCTTTTGTGGCCTTATCCAATTGTAAAATTTCGCAAATTGGCTCATAAATGGTGACTGGCTTATCTTTACCTTTTACCCGCACTACGTCTAACTCACGATAAGCAAACTCTGGTACTTGCGTTTTGGTATATTCACTGACAATAATTGGCACCCCATATATCTTAGTCAGGCTTTCCAGCCGTGAACCTAAATTGACTGCATCGCCCATCACGGTATAAGCCATACGGAAAGCTGAGCCCATATTACCTACCACCATTAAGCCAGAATTTAGCCCCACCCCAACACGAATTGGGGGCAAGCCTTTGGCTGCTAAATCAAGCTGTAGTTTTTCTAAAGCATTTATCATGCCAAGCGCGGCTTGCAATGCATGTTTTGCATGATGCTGATCTGGCAGCGGCGCGCCCCAAAAGGCCATAATGGCATCGCCCATGTATTTATCGATAGTGCCGCGATGCTGGTGAATAACTTGTGTCATAGGCGTTAAAAAATCATTCATGAGCTTGCTGAGTTGTTTGGGGTCCAGCCCTTCTGCAATGTGCGTAAAGCCGCGTACGTCGGAAAACAACACAGTCATTTCACGGCTTTCACCTTCCAAGCTAAATGATTCAGGATTTTCAGCCATTTCGTTCACCAATTCTGGCGGAACATATTGCCCAAACAGCCCAGCGAGCTGCCGCTTACCGCGTGATTCTACAAAAAAACCGTATGACATATTGATGAAGTAAATCGAAGCGATCATGACCAAGAGTGACGCGAGCGGCAACACTAAATTTGCATATTGCCATGCAGCTAAATTGAGCGAAACCACTGCAATCGTAAGCGCTAACGTGAGCAAAGTCGCCTTTAGCGGATTGAGTAAGGGCAGCAGCAATGCCAACAGCAAACCAACAGCCAGTAACATCAATACTTCGGCGCCCAACGTATAGGCTGGATGTTCTTTAATATTGTGATCTAAAATGCCTGCAATCATATTGGCGTGGATTTCCACCCCAGCATAAACATTTTGCACGGGTGTGGCGCGCAAATCCAACAAACCTGCGGCAGTGGTACCCAGCAATACTATTTTATTTTTTAACAAAGCGGCGTTGGCTTGATGACTGAGCACATCTGTCGCCGACACGTAAAGAAAGCTGCCTTGCGCACCGCGGTAGGGAATCAATGCCGAAACACGCGCGTCCACAGGAATTCGATAACTGCCTAACTTAAGCCATTCCAAGCCAGCATAGCGCTTGCCAACCCCTAACCCTTGAGCAAAACCCGCCTCAATTTGATCAACACCGAGTGCTGCGCCTGCAATCGCCAAGGACAAGGACTGATACATTTTTCCATCATATTGAACCAGCATCGGCACTCTACGCATCATGCCGTCTGCATCGGGATTAATGTTGAAGTGACCCGCGTTCTTAGCTTTTTGCTGAAGCGCTTCTAAGTTTGCGCTAAAGCCAGTCTCGTTGATAAAGTCAATATTTTTGCCGGTAAAATCGCCTGCCACGCGCGAAGCTGGTGGCAAAACGCCACTGCCAATTGCTGCAACATCGTGTGAAAACACATAGCCTAACACCACATTGCGGCCTTTAAGGCTATTGGCAAACTTTTGGTCGTAATCCAGTGCTGGTCTTAATGTTTCAACGGCTTGGTCTAATGCATGACCTAGCGCTGGGTCACTCGCCAGATATTGCGTTTTAATCGCATCCAGACTTTTAAGGCCTGAGCTCTCGTCTTTTTCAGCAAACACCATATCAAAGCCCAATACTTTGACATGGTAGTCATCAAACAAAATATTCACCAAATCAGCAAGTTTATTGCGTCCCCAAGGCCAACGTCCTTGCGCTTTTAAGCTTTTTTCGTCGATATCGATGATGACAATTCGGTCGTCCATCCCCCTAGGCATGAGCATATTCAGACGCGTGTCGTACGTGAAATTTTCTAACTTATTGATTGCCGATAAAGGTAGCACACCGCTGGCGTTCAACAACATCAGCAAAACAATAGCAGCACTGAGCGCAAAGCGCACACCGTGCTGTGAGAATAATGCTAAGATTTTCATAAAGAAATTGGTGGGGCCATTTATATTTATGTTGGTATTATTGCCTTGCTTGAATACAATCTTGTATACATTACGGCGCGCTTATTATACGTTGCATTTTAATCACTCTTGGATTTTGAATCCCCCATGAACTACAAGCCACCACTTGAGATTACCAGCCCGAACGCCAGCACTATCAATGCGAGCGTCATTTTGATGCATGGCTTAGGCGCAGATGGCAATGACTTCGCACCCATTGTGCAAAAATTTAATTTGCCCAATGTGCGGTTTATTTTACCACATGCCCCCGAGATGTCTGTTAGCCGTAACAGTGGCTACATCATGCCTGCCTGGTATGATTTATATGGCGTGCCGAATAGCAAAACAGGCAATAGCCATGAAGATGAGGCTGGCATTAAAGTCAGCCAACAGTATATTCATACGCTGATCAAAAATGAGAATACGCGTGGCATTTCCACAGAGCGCAT
>JBARQL010000119.1:0-19059 GCA_049643685.1 Methylotenera sp. | reverse complement strand
GGGGTTAATTGATTCAGATTATCAAGGTCAACTCATGGTGTCATGCTGGAATCGTGGTAATACCGCGTTTGAACTTAACCCGATGGAGCGCATCGCGCAGCTGGTGATTGTGCCTGTCATGCAGGCTGAGTTTCATGTAGTGGATGATTTTGAATCTTCAGAACGTGGCGAAGGCGGCTTTGGCAGCACGGGCAAGCACTAACTTATGGATACCTCTAATAATTCAAATTTCTAAGCCAAACAAGGCGCGAGCAAAAAATAACGACGCGGTATATGCTTGATATATAAGAAGTTATTTTTTGTGAGCAACGCAGTGTGGCGACGAAAGTTGGATTATTAGAGGTGTCCTTAATTTAACAGAATAAAAACGTATAATTAGCTTGAGCAAAGTGCGATATTTGTACTATAATCGCTGTCTTTCTAAAAAAGCAACGCATTTTAAGCAAGTTAAGCGTTTAAGGATTAATTATGGCACGTGTATGTATGGTTACTGGCAAAAAGCCAATGGTGGGTAACAATGTTTCTCACGCACAAAACAAAACAAGACGTCGTTTTTTACCAAATTTACAAAACCGTAAATTTTGGGTGGAAAGCGAAAACCGCTGGGTGAGTATGCGCATTACTAATAATGCGCTACGCACTATCGACAAAAATGGTATTGATGCTGTGCTTGCTGACATGCGTGCAGCTGGCCAGAAAATTTAATTCTAGCTAATCTAAAGCCGGCAAATTTATAGCAAGAACATCTAGGAGCATATAACATGCGCGAAAAAATCAAATTAGAATCAAGTGCTGGTACAGGTCATTTCTATACCACCACTAAAAACAAACGTACGATGCCAGGCAAAATGGAAATCAAGAAATTTGATCCAGTGGTTCGTCAACATGTGATGTACAAAGAAACTAAACTTAAATAATAATGATTTAATTCATATTCGTTTAGTGTTAAAAAGCCTGCTTATTGCAGGCTTTTTTATTATTTAACACTTGCCGAGCAAAAAACGCTGCCCTGCAAGCCTTGTAAACAAAGGCTTGCAGGGCAGCGTCTGGAATGTTATGTCAATTCAAGCAAAAAGCGTCATTTTTCTGCCATTTCAGCGCATTTAACTTTGTAATATTTTAACTTCACGCTGCGGATAAGGGATCACAATCTTATTTTCTTGAAACGCACGCCAGATGTCTAAATAGATTTCTGACTGCAAGCCCGATGAGCCTTCTTCGGGATCTGGAATCCATAAAGATAACATCAAATCTAAGCCATTTTCTCCAAAACCTTTCAATAGCACTTGTGGCGCTGGTTCAATTAATACACGGGATTGTTTCTTTGCGGAAGCTTCTATCAAGCGCATAGCAAGCTCTAATGGGCTGTCATAACTTACCTGCACAGGCATTTGTACGCGCGCTTTATGGTCAGTAAACGAATGATTAATAACAGGATTTACAATAAGCGTTTCATTCGGAATCACCACTTCCGTGCCATCAAGCTTTTTAAGCACGAGATAACGCGCACGCAAATCACTCACCACGCCATAGTGGCCTTCCACCGTAATTACATCACCCATGTGCATGGAGTCATCTAACAACAAAATAAAGCCGCTAATAAAGTTACTGGCGATTTTTTGTAGCCCAAAGCCTAACCCTACACCTAGCGCACCACCGAATACCGACAGTAAGGTAATGTCCAAGCCTATTGCCGAAAATGCAAATAAGACTGCAAACACGGTAAGCACGATGCGCAACACTTTGTTGAGCACCACGCGCATATTGGGGTTAAGGTTAGCACTTTGCATCAGTCTATTTTCGATGATGCGACTAAGCCATAAGGCTATTATGACGGTAATGACTACTGTCAACACCGCCTGAATGACTAAAAGTAAAGTCACTTTACTTTTGCCTAAAGTAAAACTGATTTCATCTAAAGCGCCTAGTAACTCAGGTAATAAGCCACTGAGATGTAATGCCAGGATTGTCCAAATAGTAGCCGCAATGATATTTTCTGTCTTTTTTATCCAGCCACTGGGCGAAAATACATAGCGCAAAATATACACGGCTAAGCGTATCGCTGCCATTGCCAGTAACAAATGGCTGGCAAGTTGCAACAAACTGGTGTGTTGCCAGTGTGCCAAACTCATTTTTGCCAACCACACGATTACCAGCGCAGTGAGCGGAAATAACACGCGGTTAATGCCATGAATTGCGACTTCAAGCGTTTGCTGCGCACTAGCAATGTCTTGCGCACGCTTACGCACATAAGTACGCAACACGCCATTCACCGCCCAGGCAATTGCACATGCCCCAAAAATAATGACAATTTGCCAAAAACCTGCTGGCGTAAGGATGTCTGTCCAGACTTCTTGCCAAATTTGCTGTGTGGTTAAATTCATGTGTGGAATATTATTTTAGTACAATTTTTTTATAGTAAAAATAGTGTCGCCAAGCCTAAAAATATTAAAAAACCCCCACTATCAGTGACCGCGGTAATGAGAACGCTTGACCCAACTGCTGGGTCTCGACCAAATTTATTCATGTACAGAGGTATCACTACGCCCATCATTGCAGCTAGCATTAAATTGAGTGTCATCGCAGCCATCATCACCAAACCAAGCTGATAGTTGCCATATAAAGCGTAGGCGACTAGCGCCAGCACGCCACCCCAAAGGACGCCATTTAACAAGGCAACACCAAGTTCTTTAGTAATCAGTGACTGCATATTGTGCGAGGCCACTTGCCCTAACGCTAGGCCGCGTACAATCATCGTCGTCGTTTGATTACCCGAATTACCTCCGATGCCCGCAACGATTGGCATTAGCGCTGCCAGTGCGACTATTTTCTCAATAGATCCTTCAAATAGGCCAATGACGCGAGAGGCTATCAAGGCCGTCACCAAATTAATCGCCAGCCAAGCCCAGCGGTTTTGCACCGACTTCCAAATTGAGGCGAAAAAGTCTTCTTCTTCACGGAGACCTGCCATTGATAGCAAATCGCTTTCAGTTTCTTCACGAATATAATCCATCACCGCATCGACTGTGATTCGGCCAACGAGTTTATTATCCGCATCGACCACCGGCGCGGTGACTAAGTCATAGCGCTCAAACGCTTTAGCAGCTTCATCAGCGATATCTTCAGGATGAAAGGTAACGGCATCATCAGCCATCACATCTGCAACCATTGCATCTAATTCACTGACAACTAATCGCTTTAACGGCAGAACGCCACGTAATATATCATCTCTATCAACCACAAATAGCTTATCAGTATGATCTGGTAAGCTACCAATACGCCGCATATAGCGTAGCGCGACCTCCAAAGTAATGTCTTCACGGATTGTGACTATGTCAAAATCCATGATCGCACCAACCGCGTCTTCTGAATATGAAAGTGCCGATTGTAAACGCGCCCTATTCTGGGCATCTAAGCTATATAAAAGCTCTTGAAGTACATCTTTAGGTAAATCTGGGGCTAAGTCTGCTAACTCGTCAGTATCTAGCTGCTCCGCTGCTGCCAGCAACTCGCTGGAGTTCATATCGGCAATCAACGTCTGACGAACAGCATCAGAAACTTCTAGAAGAATATCACCATCTCGCTCTACTTTAACCAACTCCCACACATCGAGCCGTTGTTCTAGAGGCAGCGCCTCCAGAATATCGGCAACATCAGCTGGATGAAGTAAATCTAGTTTCTTTTGTAGCTCAGTTAGATTTTGCCGATGTACAAGCGATTCAACAAGATCATGTTTTACCATGGTTTGATTATGCACAAGATCTTCAACAAGCTTGTGTTTTTCCAACAGGGTAATGACCTGATGCAGGTTCTCACTCAAACTATCTTTAGACTCACGAATATCTGCCATAATGACTCAAATGTATTGATGATTTTTTATTAAACTGCGGTCGATTAAAAATCGCTGCGATTAATTTATGCCTCTATTATGATTTATTTTTTGATAAACCTTATCTTTTTTTAACACTAATTAATTGCTAACTTTTAAATCATGCGACTACAATTACTGCTCTATACAACTTCGCACTGTCATCTTTGTGAGCAAGCCGAATCTATGTTATGTGCATTGAGCACACAAGTTGATCTAGATTTAACACGAATTGAAATTGCAGAGGATGAAGTTCTACTTACGCTTTATGGAACAAAAATTCCTGTAATCAAGCGGCAAGATAACAATCTTGAATTAGGCTGGCCATTTGCTGCCGTAGAATTAAAGAGTTTCATTCAATAAGCTTTAGTTGAACAAACAGAATTTCATCAACAAATAAAAAAGCCAGCAAACTGCTGGCTTTTTTATTTGTAAGACGATGTTACTTACTCGGCAGTAACAACTTCTGCACCAGTATCTGGACGATCAACCAACTCAACTAAAGCCATTGGTGCATTATCACCATTACGAAAACCACATTTCAATACACGTAAATAACCGCCATTGCGAGCAAGGTAACGCGGGCCAAGTTCGCCAAATAGTTTACCGACGATATCACGATCGCGTAAGCGACTAAACGCCAAACGACGATTCGCTAAAGTTGGTGTCTTACCCAGTGTAATTAAAGGTTCTGCGAATTTACGCAACTCTTTTGCTTTAGGCAAAGTAGTTTTAATGACTTCATGACGTAGCAATGAAGCCGTCATATTACGAAACATTGCCGCGCGATGGCTGCTGGTACGATTTAATTTACGATTGCTATTACCGTGACGCATAGTAATTCCTTAAAGTTTCTTTATTGATGCTGGTCAATTAAGCTTTTTCAAGCCCGACTGGTGGCCAGTTTTCTAGTTTCATGCCCAATGTTAGGCCGCGAGTTGCGAGTACATCTTTAATTTCATTGAGTGATTTACGTCCAAGATTTGGCGCTTTTAACAGCTCATTTTCTGTGCGTTGAATCAAATCACCGATATAGAATATATTTTCAGCTTTTAGACAGTTTGCAGAACGTACAGTTAACTCTAAATCATCCACTGGACGCAATAGCACTGGATCAACCTGTGGTGCAGATTTAACTTCGACTTCACTTGGTGCGCCTTCTAAATCAGCAAATACTGATAATTGACCCATCAAGATGCGTGCGGCATCACGAATCGCTTGTTCTGGTTCAATAATGCCATTCGTTTCAACATCCATGACCAATTTATCTAAGTCAGTACGCTGCTCAACACGCGCGCTTTCAACTTGATAACTTACTTTGTTAATTGGACTAAATGAGGCATCCACCATAATAAAACCCAGCACACGGTCTTCTTCATTGGCTTTTTGACGTGCTGGGACTGGTTGGTAACCACGACCCATCGCTACCTTAACTTCCAAGTTAAGTTTTCCGCCTTTAGTCAGGTGTGCAATCACATGGTTTGGATTCACAATCTCAGCATCGTGACCAGTTTCAAAATCACCTGCTGTCACTACACCTTCAACCGATTTATTCAATACTAAGATAGTTTCAGATTTGGTATTCAGCTTTAATGCTACGCCCTTAAGATTTAGTAAAATATCTACCACATCTTCTTGCACACCATCTAAAGTTGAATATTCATGTACCACGCCATCTATTTTTACTTCGGTGATAGCATAACCTGGTATTGATGATAACAATACGCGGCGTAATGCATTGCCTAATGTGTAACCAAAGCCACGTTCCATCGGCTCCAATGTGACACGGGCACGTAACGGTGATAATACTTCGACATCAACAACACGCGGTTTTAGGTATTCGGTAGGACTGTTTTGCATAGTTATACCTTTAAATTTTAGAAGTAAACTCCATCAGTTATGAAACCAATAGAGCGTATATTCTTGTGAGTAATTTTACATACTCAGCTATTAATCTATATATTTTTGTATCTTAATTATTTTGAGTAAAGCTCAACTACCAATGATTCATTGATTGTTGGTGGTAACTCATCACGTTGTGGTTTAGCCTTAAATGTACCTTTAAGTGCTTTAACATCAACTTCAATCCAAGCTGGGAAGCCACGTTGTTCAGCTGCTTCTAATGCACCTTTGATACGCAATTGTGTTTTAGAGGCTTCTGCAACGCTCACTACATCACCAGCTTTAACTTGGTATGAAGGAATATTCACCCGACGACCATTTACCAAGATGCTGTTATGGCGCACTATTTGACGCGCTTCAGTACGTGAACCACCAAGGCCCATACGATACGTAACGTTATCTAAACGGCACTCTAAAAGTTGCAACAAGTTTTCACCTGTAATGCCTTTTTGACGGTCAGCTTCAGCGTAGTAGCTACGGAATTGTGCCTCTAATACGCCGTAAATACGACGTACTTTTTGTTTTTCACGCAATTGCACACCGTAGTCTGAAAGACGTTGATTACGACGCTGACCGTGCTGGCCAGGTGGGAAGTTACGTTTTTCAATTGCACATTTGTCAGTAAAACATTTTTCTGCTTTCAGAAATAGTTTTTCACCTTCACGGCGGCACTGACGGCATTTAGGGTCTAAATTTCTAGCCAAGATAGTTCTCCAGTAGTCTTTTTCGCTTAAATGCGACGTTTTTTAGGTGGACGGCAACCATTATGTGGCACTGGCGTCACATCAGTAATGCTGGTGATTTTAAAACCAGCCGCATTAAGTGCACGTACTGCAGACTCACGACCTGGGCCAGGGCCTTTAATACGTACTTCTAAATTCTTAACACCATTTTCCTGCGCTGATTTACCAGCAACTTCCGCTGCTACCTGCGCAGCAAATGGCGTACTTTTACGTGACCCTTTAAACCCTTGCCCGCCTGAAGTTGCCCATGACAGCGCATTACCTTGACGGTCAGTGATGGTGATGATGGTGTTATTAAAAGAAGCATGCACGTGAGCGATACCCTCGGCAATATTCTTTTTAACTTTCTTTCTTACGCGTACATTAGCTTTTGCCATGTTGCATTTTCCTTACCAATAAATCGTACTAAAATTCTGAAACCATGACGTATACGTTACGTCACAAGCTTTAGGTTGCTTAGGTTATTTAGATTGCTTAATTGCCTTTACAGGACCTTTACGCGTACGGGCATTTGTTTTAGTACGCTGACCACGAACAGGTAAGCCACGACGGTGACGTACGCCACGATAGCAACCCAAGTCCATTAATCGCTTAATATTCATCGAAACTTCACGACGCAAGTCACCTTCAACTTTTTCCTTTGCTACTTCATCGCGCAATTTATCGACATCTGCGTCGTTTAAATCTTTCATTTTTGCTGAAGGTGGAACACCTGCCGCAGCACATATTTTTTGTGCAGTATTACGTCCAATACCAAAAATTGCAGTTAATGCAATTTCAGCATGTTTGTTATTAGGGATATTCACCCCAGCGATACGCGCCATAACTTACTCCAAATTTTAGGCTTCCCTAATAATTCTTAACTTTAAAAAAAGTTGCGAATTCTATCAGTAAATCCTATTTTTATCAACTAGCTATTCTTCTGATCACCTAAAAATGTGACCAACCTGAATTAGAGCAATATGCTTACTCTAATTTGATTAATGATACTCAATTAACCTTGACGTTGTTTGTGACGTGGGTCTGTACAAATAATACGTACAACTCCACGACGGCGCACAACCTTACAATTGCGACATAATGCTTTTACCGATGCGCGAACTCTCATTTATAACTCCATCACCATTTAAACTTTAGTTTCAAAACTTACTTCAAGGCTACTTTGCGTTTTGCGTTCCGCCTTTAAAATTCGCTTTCTTTAGCAAGCCTTCATATTGATTTGACATT
Source organism: Methylotenera sp. (assembly GCA_049643685.1). GTDB lineage: Bacteria > Pseudomonadota > Gammaproteobacteria > Burkholderiales > Methylophilaceae > Methylotenera. The sequence goes on along the minus strand of JBARQL010000119.1, from coordinate 11,319 downwards.
AAATGCGACTGTACTTGTGTCATAAAATCCATTGTAACCACAACGATAATTAGCAATGAAGTACCACCAAAGTAAAACGGCGTATTAAATTTCAAAATCAAAAATTCAGGCAACAAACATACCAGCGTAATATAAGCAGCACCCACCAATGTTAAGCGCCCCATAATCCGATCTATATATTTTGCTGTCTGATCACCTGGTCTGATTCCAGGAATAAAAGCACCACTTTTCTTTAAATTGTCCGCAGTATCTTTTGGGTTAAACTGAAGTGCAGTATAGAAAAAGCAAAAGAACACAATTGCTGAAGCAAAAAGCAAAATGTAAATCGGTTGCCCTGGTGAAAGCGCAGATGCAATATCTTTCAACCAATACATACTCTCACTGCCACCAAACCAACCAGCCAAAGTCGCTGGAAACAAGATAATACTAGAAGCAAATATCGGTGGAATTACACCCGCCATATTTAATTTCAAAGGCAAATGAGTCGTTTGACCTCCATAAACCTTATTTCCTACTTGTCGCTTAGCATAGTTAACCGTAATTTTACGCTGTCCACGCTCAACAAAAACCACCAAAGCTGTGACCAAAACAGTTGCAACCAATAAGAAAAATGCTAGCGGGATACTAAAAGCACCTGTATTTACCATCTCAGCAGTAGACCCAATAGCGCTAGGCAGTCCAGCAACAATACCGGCAAAAATGATAATTGAAATACCATTTCCAATGCCACGTTCAGTAATTTGTTCACCTAGCCACATCAAAAACATCGTGCCACTTACTAAAGTGATTACTGCCGTTAATCTAAAGACCAAACCCGGCTCTAACACTAGACCCGGCTGTCCTTCTAGCATAATCGCAATTCCAAGTGCCTGAAAGGTCGCTAATACTACGGTACCATAGCGCGTATATTTCGTAATTGCTCTACGCCCCGCTTCACCTTCTTTTTTAAGCTGTTCTAATTTAGGCGACACTGCCGCCATTAACTGCATAATAATAGAAGCTGAGATGTACGGCATAATCCCTAAGGCAAACACAGTAAAGCGTGAAAGTGCCCCACCTGAGAACATGTTAAACATTCCCAAAATACCACCGCTTTGTGATTCAAATAATTTTGCCAATACGATTGGATCAATGCCAGGTACAGGTATATGTGCACCTAGACGATAAACAACCAGAGCTCCCAGAACAAAAAATAGGCGGCTTTTAAGTTCACCCATTTTTGAAGCCGTTTTTAATAAACCTTCTTGTGCCAAGATTAATACTCTTATGCGGCTTCGAGGACTTTACCACCAGCAGCTTCAACTGCGGCGCGTGCGCCTTTAGTTAAAAGCAAGCCTTGGATATTGTATTTAGCAGTTATATCACCAGATAAAAATATTTTTGCATTCTTAACGGTACCCGACACAATGTTTGCTGCCTTTAATGCCAACAAATCAATCACTTCATTTGGGATCAATGCCAACTCGCTCGTACGCACATGCGCAGTATTAGCCTTAGTCATTGACTTAAAACCACGTTTCGGCAGGCGACGTTGAATTGGCATTTGACCACCTTCAAAACCAACCTTATGAAAGCCGCCCGTACGTGATTTTTGCCCTTTATGTCCGCGACCAGCCGTTTTACCAAAACCAGAACCGATACCGCGACCAACACGGCGACGCTCTTTTTTCGCGCCTTCTGCAGGCTTAATAGTATTTAATTGCATTTTGCTTCCAATCAATCTTTTAGTTAACGTCGCCTACTAGCGTACGCAACTTATTTACGAACACCGCCGTCAAGCTCTTCTGCAAGCTTTTCGAATTCCGCAACCTTGCCAGCCGCCAATAATGATGCTTGTTCTGGCCATGTACCCGGATTTGCCAAAGCATATCGTGCACCAGCCGCCTTTAACACTTCAGAAATTTTTGCAACTTCAGTTGATGCTAATTGAGCAAAAGTAGTAATGCCTGCTGCAAAGAGTAATTCGCCAATCTTTGGGCCTACACCCTCAACTACCGTTAGATCATCCGCACCAGTTTTAGTGAGATATTTTTTCGGTAGCTGTGCCAGTGGTTCTGTTTTTGCAACTGCTTTTGGCTTGCTAACTTTAGCTTCTTTAGCAGCAACATTCGATTCAGAGACCTTCAAAAGGTAGCCAACTGTGTTAATCATCCCGCGGATGGCAGGCGTGTCCTGTACAACAACCGTGTGATGCATACGACGTAAACCTAAACCTCTTACTGTCGCCTTATGCGCCTCAATACGACCAATAATACTTCTTACCAACGTTACACTCAGACCTGCTGAGCTTTTATTTGCTGTAGCCATGATTAACCTCTAATTTCTTCTACTGATTTACCGCGCTTAGCAGCAATTTCAGCAGGCGTATTCATTGACTCTAAACCATTTAGCGTAGCACGAACTAAATTATACGGATTAGTTGAACCAATGCATTTTGCAACTACATTAGTGACACCCATCACTTCAAAGATTGCGCGCATTGCACCACCGGCAATAATGCCAGTACCTTCTGAAGCAGGTTGAATGAACACTTTAGCCGCGCCATGCACACCAGTTACAGCATGGTGCAATGTACCGTTAGTTAAATTAATTTTTAACATACCACGACGTGCTTCATCCATTGCTTTTTGCACTGCTACCGGCACTTCACGTGCCTTACCCTTACCCATACCAACAGCGCCATCGCCATCACCAACTACTGTAAGAGCTGCAAAACTCATGATACGACCACCTTTAACCGTTTTACTTACACGGTTAACTGCAATCATCTTTTCGCGCAAACCATCAGTCTGCTGCTGTTGCTGTTCCATTTCTCTCGCCATCATTAACCTCTTTAGCAATCAGACCAATTAGAAGGATAAGCCGTTTTCGCGAGCGGCATCAGCCAACGCTTTAATACGACCGTGATATTTATAACCTGAGCGATCAAAAGCAACGGTAGTGACACCAGCTTTTTTCGCCTTTTCAGCAATAAGTTTACCAATAGCTGCAGCGGCTTCCACATTGCCGCCATTTTTAATTTTTTTACGAACGTCAGCCTCTACCGTTGAAGCACTAACAATTACTTTCCCGCCAGTAGCATCAATAATTTGAGCATAAGTATGCAAATTAGTACGATGTACACTTAGACGAGTAACCTTTAGCTCTGCAATTTTGGCACGGGTTTTACGTGCACGACGCAAGCGATTATTTACGTTGTTCATTTTTTAAGCCTTATTTCTTTTTGGTTTCTTTAATTGCAACAACTTCATCGGCGTAACGAACACCTTTGCCTTTATATGGCTCTGGAGAACGGTAAGCACGAATCTGCGCAGCAACCTGGCCAATCACTTGCTTGTCAACACCAGTTAACAGAATTTCTGTTGGCGTTGCAGTAGCCACGGTAACGCCTGCTGGCATTTTATGGTTGATTGGATGTGAATAACCTAACTCTAAATTCAATACAGCACCTTGTGCAGCAGCTTTGTAACCAACACCAACTAGGGTTAATTTACGAGTAAAGCCTTCTGAAACACCTTTAACCATATTAGCCACTAAAGCACGCAATGTACCTGACATTGCACGTGAGTGTTGCGCATCACTTGAAGCTTGGAACGTAATCGTTTCACCTTCACGTTTAAGCACAACCGCACTTGTTAGAGGATGTGATAATTTACCTAATGGACCACTAATATCAATTGAATTAGCACTTAATACCACTTCAACCTTAGCTGGAATAGCGACTGGATTTTTAGCAACACGTGACATTTGCTTCTCCTTAAGCCACTACGCAGAGCACTTCACCACCGATACCGGCAGCTTGAGCTTTACGATCTGTCATTACACCCTTAGATGTAGACATAATTGTCACACCAAGGCCATTCATTACTTTAGGAATCTCTTGAGATCCTTTATATACGCGCAAACCTGGCTTGCTAATACGCTGTATACGCTCAATAACAGGGCGACCAGCATAATATTTCAAGCTAATGGTAAGCGTAGCTTTACCACCTTCAGTTTGCACAGCAAAATCTTCCACATAACCTTCTTCTTTAAGCACGCTAGCAATAGCAGTCTTAACATTTGATGAAGGCATAGCAACAACCGCTTTGTTAACCATTTGCGCATTACGAATACGCGTCAACATGTCAGCAATCGGATCACTCATACTCATAGCTATATCCTCCTATTACCAGCTGGCTTTAGTGACGCCTGGCACTTGGCCACTCATCATTAAATCGCGTAACTTACTACGCCCAATACCGAATTTACTAAACACACCACGTGGGCGACCAGTTAAAGCACAACGATTACGAAGACGAACCGGGCTTGAGTTGCGTGGCAGCGCTTGGAATTTCATGCGCGCTTCAAGACGGCTCTCTGCAGTAGCAGTAACGTCATTCATTGCCGCTTCAAGTGCAGCACGTTTTACAGCGAATTTACTTACTGTTGCGCGACGTTTGATTTCGCGCTCTGTCATACAGGTTTTAGCCATGACTTAACCTCTGAAAGGAAAACTAAACGCAGCAAGCAAAGCCTTTGCTTCTTCATCTGTTTTCGCGGTAGTTGTAATAGTGATATTCATTCCGCGAATTGCATCGATTTTATCGTATTCAATTTCAGGAAAAATGATTTGCTCTTTAACACCCATGTTGTAATTACCACGACCATCAAATGATTTCGCAGAAATACCCCGGAAGTCGCGAATACGTGGAATCGCTACAGTCACCAAGCGATCCAAGAACTCGTACATACGCTCACGGCGTAAAGTAACTTTACAGCCAACAGGATAATCATCACGAATTTTAAATGCAGCCACTGATTTTTTAGCCTTGGTCACAATTGCTTTTTGACCAGATATTTTTTCCATATCACCAACAGCGTGTTCCATCACCTTTTTATCTGCAACTGCTTCGCCCACACCCATATTGAGCGTGATTTTATCAATGCGAGGCACTTGCATTACTGAAGTGTAACCAAATTGCTCAGTCATAGATTTAACTACTGAGTCTTTATAAAAATCTTTTAAGCGCGCCATAATGCTTCCTATGCGTCCACTGCTTCGCCATTAGATTTGAATACGCGAATTTTGCGTCCGTCATCTAATGTTTTGAAGCCTACGCGATCCCCTTTTTGGGTCGCACTGTTAAATAAAGCAACATTTGAAATGTCTAAAGGCATTTCTTTAGCAATGATACCGCCAGCAATACCTTTCATCGGGTTTGCTTTTGCATGTTTCTTAACTAAGTTAAGACCCTCCACAACGACATGACCTGAATCAAGAATGCTAACTACCGCACCTTGTTTACCTTTATCTTTACCTGTATTTAGGATGACGATATCACCCTTACGAATTTTGTTCATGTGAGCTCCTACAACACTTCTGGTGCTAATGAAACGATTTTCATGAATTTTTCTGTACGCAATTCACGTGTTACTGGGCCGAATATACGGGTACCAATCGGTTCAAGTTTATTATTTAACAGAACTGCAGCATTGCTATCAAACTTAACTAACGATCCGTCTGGACGACGAACACCCTTAGCGGTACGCACAACAACCGCACTGTACACCTCGCCTTTTTTGACGCGACCACGTGGGGCAGCATCTTTGATGCTGACCTTAATGATGTCGCCGATACCGGCGTAACGACGCTTAGAACCACCTAACACTTTGATGCATTGCACAGAGCGCGCACCCGTGTTGTCGGCAACTTCCAGCCTAGATTGCATTTGAATCATGAGATAAACTCCAACTTAATCCGTTAAAACCAACACCAGCCATTTTCAATTATTAAGATTAACCTAACAATTAACACGGCCGATAGACCCGGTCAGTATTGGGGTGAGAGCTAATGACTTATTCATTAAAATAAGTCGCTCACCTGAATAGCCAAACATTATAACTTGCATTGCTTTATTGCGCAATTACTTATTTAGCAATTGCGCAATAACATTCACATCCCTTAAGCCGTTTTAACAACCCAAGATTTGGTTTTTGAAAGTGGGCGACTTTCAACAATCGTCACTAAATCGCCCTCTTTACAGCTGTTAGTTTCATCATGCGCATGAAACTTTTTAGATTGACGAATCACTTTACCAATCAAAGGATGTTTCACTTTACGCTCTACCAAAACTGTGACAGTTTTATCCATTTTGTCGCTTGTTACACGACCAGTTAAGCTACGCACTACTTTTGTCGTTTCAGTCATGATTATGCCTGTTTCGCTTTCTCAGCCAATACAAGCTTCACACGCGCTACATCTTTGCGTACTTTGCCTAGCTGATCTACTTTAGATAATTGTTGAGTAGCCACCTGCATGCGAAGTGAGAATTGCGCGCGGCGCAATTCAATCAACTCAGCATTTAGCTCTTCAACGCTTTTTGCTCTTAAATCGGTTGCTTTCATTTCTAGCTCCCTATCTGACGTGTCATGAATGTCGTTTCAATCGGCAACTTTGCAGCAGCCAAACGGAACGCTTCACGTGCAAGCTCTTCACTCACGCCATCCATTTCATATAACATTTTACCTGGTTGAATTTGTGCAACGTAGAATTCGGTACTGCCTTTACCGTTACCCATACGCACTTCAGCTGGCTTTTTAGAAATTGGCTGATCCGGGAATATGCGAATCCATACACGACCACCACGTTTAATATGACGCGTCATCACACGGCGAGCCGCTTCAATTTGACGCGCGGTTAAACGACCGCGACCAATGGCTTTCAGCCCAAAATCACCAAAACTTACTTTATTACCTGTCGTTGCAATGCCCTTGTTGCGGCCTTTTTGCATCTTACGATATTTTTGTCTAGACGGTTGTAGCATCTTTAGCCCTCGGCTTTCTTACTTTTTTCTCTGGCTCTGCAACGGGCGCCACAGGCGCGGCGGTCGCACCAATTGGCGCCTGTACGTTAGCTGGGAATATTTCACCCTTGAACACCCAAACTTTGATACCGATAATGCCGTATGTTGTTGATGCCTCGGCTACACCATAATCAATATCAGCACGCAATGTATGAAGCGGCACACGGCCTTCGCGATACCATTCAGTACGGGCGATTTCAATGCCATTTAAACGACCTGAACTCATGATTTTGATACCCTGAGCACCCAAACGCATTGCATTTTGCATGGCACGCTTCATGGCACGGCGGAACATCACACGCTTTTCAAGTTGTTGAGCAATTGATTGTGCGATTAAAGTTGCATCAAGCTCTGGCTTACGCACTTCCTCAATATTCAAATGAACAGGTACGCCCATTAAACCTTGTAAAGTAGCGCGCAACGATTCTATGTCCTCGCCTTTTTTACCGATTACCACACCAGGACGTGCGCTATAAATAGTGATTTTTGCGTTCTTTGCAGGACGCTCGATCAAAATACGGCTCACCGCAGCACTGGCTAATTTTTTGTTTAAGAACTCACGCACCTTAATGTCGCCTTGCAACATTGCAGGGAAGTTCTTGCTATTGGCGTACCAACGTGAGGACCAGTTTTTTTGGACACTCAGACGGAAACCAATTGGATGAATTTTCTGACCCATATTTTATCCCTTAATTTCCGACAGTCACATGAATGTGACAGGTTGGTTTAGTAATTCGACCCGCACGACCTTTTGCACGTGGGCGGATACGTTTCAATACGATGCCTTTGTCAACATAAATTGAAGTAACCTTCAACTCGTCAATATCAGCGCCATTGTTATGTTCAGCATTAGCAATTGCTGAATCTAGCACTTTCTTAATGATTTCAGCACCTTTTTTAGGGGTAAACATTAAGATGTTAAGTGCGTGATCCACTTTCTTGCCACGAACCAGGTCAGCCACTAATCTAGCTTTTTGCGGAGAAAGATGAACGCCTTTTAATATTGCAGATACTTGCATTATCAGCTCCTATTTCTTCGCTTTTTTGTCGGCTGCATGACCTTTGAAAGTGCGTGTTAACGCAAATTCACCGAGCTTGTGACCTACCATGTTTTCAGAAATCAACACTGGAATGTGTTGCTTACCATTATGAATCGCAATAGTAAGACCAATAAAATCTGGGAAAATTGTAGAGCGACGTGACCAAGTTTTAATTGGTTTACGATCGCGCGTTGCAGCTGCAACTTCTACTTTTTTAGCCAAATGACCATCAATAAATGGACCTTTTTTAAGTGAACGTGCCATAAATTACCTTACGCCTCTCGGACGACGACTAATACGCATATTATCTGTACGTTTAGTGCTACGCGTACGATAACCTTTAGTTTTAACACCCCATGGACTCACTGGATTCATACCTGCAGCAGTACGGCCTTCACCACCACCGTGCGGGTGATCTACCGGGTTCATCACCACACCGCGAACGGTTGGGCGAACACCACGCCAGCGCATCGCACCAGCTTTACCAATTGAACGTAGTGAATGCTCTTCATTACCCACTTCACCTAAAGTTGCCATGCAATCTACGTGTACGCGGCGAACTTCACCTGAACGTAAACGCAATTGAGCATAAGCACCTTCACGCGCTAGCAATTGCACTGAAGTGCCTGCTGAACGAGCAATTTGCGCACCTTTACCAGGTTGCAATTCGATACAATGAATCGTACTACCCACTGGAATATTACGTAGCGGCATTGCGTTACCTACCTTAATAGGTGCCTCTGAACCACTAATTAACTGCATCCCAGCAGTCACACCACGCGGAGCAATAATATAACGGCGCTCACCATCTGCATAACAAAGCAAAGCAATGTGTGCAGTGCGGTTTGGATCATACTCAATATGCTCCACTTTCGCTGGAATGCCATCTTTATTGCGACGGAAGTCGATTAACCGATAATGCTGCTTATGACCACCACCTTGGTGGCGGGTTGTGATATGACCGTTATTATTACGGCCTGCATGTTTACTTTGACTTTCCAACAGCGGTGCGTGTGGTTTACCTTTGTAAAGGTCAGGTGTAACCACCTTGACTACACCACGACGACCCGGGGACGTTGGCTTGACTTTAACTAATGCCATCTTATCTCTCCTTATTCAGCCGCTGCGAAGTTAATTTCTTGGCCTGGCTTCAAGCTTACATAAGCTTTTTTCCAGTCCTTACGCTTGCCCATATTTTTGCCAGCGCGCTTTGTTTTACCACCTACATTGATAGTGGCCACTTTATCAACTTCAACTTTGAAAACAAGCTCAACGGCCGCTTTGATTTCAGGTTTAGTTGCATCGGTACGTACGATAAACGCAATTTGTTGGTGCTTATCAGCAATGTAGGTTGCTTTTTCTGTTATTTGTGGTGCTAAGATTACTTGCAATAAGCGATCTTGAGTTTTAGTCATAGCGGTCATCATGCTAACATCTCCTCAAGTTTCTTCACCGCAGCCACTGTAGCTACAACATTAGGGAAACGCACCAAACTGACTGGGTCAGCAAATTGCGCTTCAACCACCATGACATTAATCAGGTTACGTGAAGATAAATATAAGTTTTCATCAAAGCCATCAGTCAGCACTAATACGCCGCCTTCAAAACCTAGGTTTTTAATTTTCTCTGCAAAAGCTTTAGTTTTAGGCGTGGCTACAACAAACTCTTCAACCACATTCAAACGCTCTTGACGCACTAGTTCAGATAAAATCGTTTGCATACCAGCACGGTAAGCTTTACGGTTGATTTTATGGCTGAAATTTTCAAGTGGTGAGCTAGGAAATGCACGACCGCCTCCACGCCAGATTGGGCTAGACGTCATACCTGCACGTGCATTACCCGTTCCTTTTTGTGCGTATGGCTTGTGAGTAGTATGAGCAACATTACCACGACCTTTTTGTGCGCGGGTTGCAGTACGGGCATTTGCCATGTAAGCAACAACCACTTGGTGCACTAAAGCCTCATTAAAAGCGCGGCCAAAAGTTTCATCAGATACAGTTACGCCGTTTTTAACAGCCTTACCATTCTTGTCTTGTAATTTGAGTTCCATTATTTCATCCCCTTCTGAAGCTTAGCTTTAATAGCCGGACGTACAACTACGTCGCCTCCTTTAGAACCAGGGATTGCACCTTTAATCAACAACAGATTACGCTCAACATCAACACGCACTACCTCTAAGTTTTGCGTAGTGACTTTAGTAGCTCCTAAGTGACCAGGCATACGCTTACCAGGGAATACTCGACCTGGATCTTGCGCCATACCGATAGAACCAGGTACGTTATGTGATTTAGAGTTACCGTGAGATGCACGGTTAGACTTAAAGTGGTGACGCTTAATCGCGCCAGCAAAGCCTTTACCCATTGATGTACCAGTCACATCAACCATTTGACCCGCTTGGAAAATATCAACTGTGATATTTGCACCCGCCGTGTAATTGGCTAACACTTCATTTGTAACCGGGAATTCATGTATGCCGGCACCTGCAGCAGAACCTGTCTTAGCGTAATGCCCAGTCAGCGCACTGTTTATACGGCTTGCACGACGTGTACCGTAAGCGACTTGAAGACCAGTATAGCCATCGCTTGCGATCGTCTTAATCTGTGTCACGCGGTTAGGTACAACTTCCAACACGGTTACTGGGATGCTTGCGCCATCATCAGTAAACACGCGGGTCATACCCACCTTGCGACCAATAAGCCCTAAGCTCATGATCGTATCCTTATTATTTAATTAAGAAGCCGATTACAATTGACCGACTTCTGTAGAAGAGCGCGGATTATACCGAACTCCAATTTTGTTTACAACTACTATTTATTACAGTTTAATCTCTACATCCACACCAGCCGGTAAATCTAACTTCATCAATGCATCCACTGTTTTATCGGTAGGATCCACAATATCCATTAAACGTTGATGCGTACGAATTTCAAACTGGTCTCTAGATGTTTTATTCACGTGTGGTGAACGTAAAATGTCAAAGCGCTCTATGCGCGTTGGTAGCGGCACAGGACCCTTTACAACAGCACCAGTACGTTTAGCAGTTTCAACAATTTCTTGAGCTGACTGATCAATCAAACGATAATCAAATGCTTTTAAACGAATACGAATTTTTTGAGCTGCCATGTTTTTTTCCTTATAAAGAGCGAAACGGCAGACTTTAGCCTGCCGTTTAATTTTAAAGTTTCTTACTTATTCAATAATCTTAGCTACCACACCTGCACCTACCGTACGACCACCTTCACGAATCGCGAAGCGTAAGCCATCTTCCATCGCAATAGGAGCGATGAGTGTGACAGTGATGGATACATTGTCACCCGGCATGACCATTTCTGTCCCTGCTGGTAACTCTACTGCACCAGTCACGTCTGTGGTACGGAAGTAGAATTGTGGGCGGTAGCCTTGGAAGAATGGGGTATGACGACCACCTTCATCTT
>JBARQL010000118.1:0-10634 GCA_049643685.1 Methylotenera sp. | reverse complement strand
AAAGTCAGTTTTTAACGCAAATAAAAACAAATCTAGTGGCTATTATTAGCTTAATCACGGCGTTAACCGGTTTGTTTTATAACAATTGGCGTGATCATCAAAATGAACTTAACAATAATATGCGTGCCGCTGCTTTTCAAGTGTTAAAAGATTTAGGTGAGCTTCAAACGATTGTGAATTACGCACACTTTGAATCCGACTCGGTGCGCGGTAACCCGATAGAAGGTTGGAAATATGCCATTCAAGTGCGCGACTTAAGTCATTTACTCATTCCAGAAAGTGGGGAAAATGGTCAGAAGCTATATTCTGCCTGGGAGCAAGATTGGGTGAATTTAACCAATGATACCGCTAGCGAGCAGCGCATTAGTAACCAAATCGCAGAAACGCGAGCATCGGTGTTACAAACCATAGATCAATTGGATTGATCGGAATTATGAATCAGCTGGATTAATCACGCATGCGTATTAATAACATTGAAGGTTTAGTTCAACCTGCTCCAACTTAACGGATCAAAAGGGCGACTTTGGCGGCGTAATTCATAATACAAGCCATTGGTTTCATTGCCTCCGCTGTTGCCGACTGAGGCAATGGCATCGCCCGCTTGCACGGTATCGCCTACTTGTTTTAATACCGATTGGTTGTTGCCGTATAAGCTCATGTAACCGTCTCCATGGTCTAAGATAATCAAGTTACCAAAGCCGCGCAGCCAATCAGCAAAGACTACACGACCAGTGGCAATCGATTTCACTTCTGCACCTTCATTGGCTTTAATGAATAAGCCTTTCCAGGAGATACCACTTTCTTCGCGTTTTGAACCAAAACGGCCGGTGACATCACCCCGCACGGGTAGGCGTAGCTTACCCTTAAGGGCTGCGAAGTTTGCAACTGAAAGGCTGTCATCTGCGCTGGGCTCGTCATTGTTTTCAATCACATCATCGGCAGGCAGATTGTTTTTGTTTGGCTCCGGGATGTTTGGTTTGGGTTTATTGCGTTTGGGGGTTACTTTTTTAGGCGGAATAATTTTCGCCAAACGTTCTACTAAATCTGAAAGGGTTTTTTCATCACGTTTAAGTTTATCAATCTCATTTCTTTGTGCAGCGATTTGCTGAGAGAGCGAGCTGACCACTTTAGATTTTGCTTGTTTTTGGCTTTCTAATGCCTTTTTTTCGTCGATTTGATTTTGCTTGAGTTCTGCCACTTCTTTCAAAGCTAAAGCGGTTTTGTCATTTAACTCGTTAATTTTCGTCAGATTGCCCTGCATTTTACTGATGAGTTCGGCGCGAGCTTTTGCCACGTATGAAAAATACTGCACATCGCGCGCTATGTCACTTGGCCGCTCATTTTGCAAAATGATTTGCGCATAACTTTGCTGCCCCTGGGTATATTGTTGGTAAAGTTGGCGGCTGAGTAATTTTTGCTGCGCTTCTAACATTTGGCTGGCTGTCAGTGATTGGGATTCCAACTTGGATAATGTCTTTTTATTTTTTTGCTGCTTATTGTTGATTTCAAACAACTTTTTATTGGCGAGACTAATCGCCACTTCACTTTCTTTTAGCGCGTCAGCTGCATCTTTATGCGCTTCCTGTGATTGATCCAGCTCTTTTTTCAGCAACTCTATACGCTCTTTTACTTCGTTGAGATTTTGCTTGGATTCCTCAATTTTTTTGGCAGCCCATGCCGGTGAGGCAGGCGCAAGTAACAGTGCCGTTAAAACCGCAGAAAATGTAAATTGATTGAAACAGTAGAAATTCATTGATGTTAAGTGCGCCTTCTAAATACCTAATGTAGAAGCGGTTGTAGGAGTGGTCGGTGACCGCGAAAGGGGTGCGGGTTGATGTCTAAATTGCTTTCGCGGGCACCGACCGCTTCTATATTATTTTGAACCATGGTTGCTTGACTCTTTTACTTGAATGCAACAAGATTTTTTCCTGTCATTTCAATGGGTTGAGGAACACCCATCATGTGCAGCAACGTGGGCGCTAAATCAGATAGTGCACCGCCTTCTGTCAATGTTGCTTCGCGGCCAATATAGATAAACGGCACTTTGTTGGTGGTGTGCTGCGTGTGTGGCTGATTATTTTCAACATCAAACATGGTTTCGGCATTGCCGTGATCGGCGGTAATAATGACTTCACCATCGATGCTTTGCATGGCGTTGACAATGCGCCCAACACAGGTATCCAGTGTTTCAATGGCTTTGATGGCAGCTTGCAAACTGCCTGTGTGGCCCACCATGTCGCCATTGGCATAGTTGCAAATAATGGCGTTATATTTGCGGCTTAAAATGGCTTCCTCGAGTTTTTCTGTGAGCTCAAATGCACTCATTTCCGGCTGCATATCATAAGTCGCTACGGGTGGGGATGGCACTAAAATGCGGTCTTCACCTGCAAAAACAGTTTCTTCACCGCCATTAAAAAAGAACGTCACATGCGGGTATTTTTCGGTTTCTGCAATGCGTAATTGCGTTAAGCCTAAATTGGATAGGTATTCACCGAATGTGTTTTTCACGGCAAAGGGTGGAAATATATCGGTGGCTTTGGTTTCTTTAGCGTCATGCATGGTGAGTGTAAAGTAACCTGCTAATTTAGGCACATGGCGACGGTGAAAGCCGTCGAACTCCTCGCTAAGCAGGGCATGGGTCAATTGGCGCGCACGGTCAGATCTGAAATTCATATACACCACCAAGTCGCCATCTTCTAAGTGTGTGGCGGTTTCATTGGGCTGGCGGATGGCGGTGCATTTTACAAACTCATCATTTTCACCGCGTGCGTAGGCAGCCTGCAAGGCTTCATTCGCCGTTGCGTAAGTAAATTCGCCTAATCCTTCAGTAATCAGCGCATAAGCAGCTTCAACACGCGGCCAGCGTTTGTCTCTATCCATACTGTAAAAGCGGCCGCTCACCGAGATAATTTTACCTACACCAAGCTCTTTTATTTTAGCTTCAAGCGCCGCAATATAGGGTGCTGCGCTGATCGGTGGCGTATCACGGCCATCTAAAAATGCATGCACGTAGATTTTAGTAAGTCCTAGTTTTGCAGCCATTTCTAACATCGCATGAATATGCAAGTGATGGCTATGCACGCCGCCGTCAGACAACAAGCCGAAAATATGTAGGGCTTTATTGTTCTTGTTAAGATTCAGCAATGCCGCTTTTAGCGATGGGATTTCAAAAAACTCGCCCGTTTTAATACTGTTATTAATACGCTCAAAGTCTTGAAACACCACGCGACCCGCACCGATGTTGAGATGCCCCACTTCAGAGTTGCCCATTTGCCCGTCTGGCAAGCCCACGTAATGCTCAGAGGCGTTAATCAGCGTATGTGGAAACTGATTCCAAAGTGCGTCTATATTCGGTTTTCGTGCCTGGGCAATGGCGTTATTAGCCGTTTCTTCACGGTAGCCAAAGCCATCTAAAATAAGCAAGCAAACGGGGGTGGGGTTGGTAGCGTTTGACATAATATTTCGCCTTAATATTTTGTTTGAAGTTTGTGAATGGAATGTCACTATTTTAGCTTATTTACACGTAAAATCGCGCTTAAAATATTAGTATGAAATTTATGGTTAACGAGTGTTGAATTTGGGCGAAAAACCCCCAACATTGAATGAAGTAAAATTTGAGAGGAAGTCTATGGAATTTTTTAAAAGTAATATCTTATTAATTGGTCTAGCATTAGGTTCTGGCTTGATGTTGTTATTGCCAATCTTAAAAAGGGGGGCGGGTGGCGTGCCTAATTTGAGTGCGGCAGAGGGCGTCACACTGATTAACCGCGCCAATGCACTGGTGTTAGATGTGCGAGACGATGCTGAGTTTGCCAGTGGGCATATTGCCGAGGCCATGCATATTCCTTTGGATAGTTTAGCTGAACGTCTAGGTGAACTAAAAAAATACCAAAATAAAGCTATTTTGGTCAATTGCCAACGCGGCATGCGCTCTGCCAAAGCCTGTGATATTTTGCGTAAAGCCGAATTTACCCAAGTGCATAATCTGCAAGGTGGTTTAAATGCTTGGCTTGAGGCTAAATTGCCAATCGTCACCAAAGTCGCAGCAAATCAAAAAGCTACCAGTAAAAAAGCACAGAAAGAATCAGCCTAATGCCAGTCATTACCATGTACTCCACTGCCGTTTGCCCGTATTGCATTAGTGCGGAACGCTTATTTGCCAGCAAGGGCGTGACTGAAATCAATAAAATTCGCATTGATTTACAGCCAGAGAAACGCGATGAAATGATGCAAAAGACGGGCCGCCGTACCGTGCCGCAAATTTATATTGATGATCGCCATATTGGCGGATTTGATGATTTACGCGCGCTGGATTTAGCGGGTGGCTTGGAGCCACTGTTAGCTAAGTAGCAAATCGCTAATCTCTGATAAAATAACGTTTTGATTCACATTGCAACACCATTCCTTATAACCTTAAACTTAAGTAGAACATCATGGCAAAAGAAGATAACAACGCAACAACAGGCGCTAACAATGAAGCGCAGGCCCAGCAACCAGGGTTTAGTATTGAAAAAATTTATGTTAAAGATGCATCATTAGAGATACCAAACGCGCCGCAAATTTTTACCGATCGCACGCAGCCGCAAGTGAGCATTGAATTAAGCAATGCTGCACAGACGCTCGATGATGGCCTATTTGAAGTGGCGATTAAAGTGACTGTGACTTCAAAAATTGCAGATAAAACGGTGTTCTTGGTCGAAGTGACACAAGCGGGTATTTTCCAAATTCGCAACGTGCCAGAAGATAATTTAGAAATGATCATCGGCATTACCTGCCCCAATATTTTGTTCCCGTATGCGCGTGAATCAGTGTCTGATTTAGTGGTGCGTGCAGGCTTTATGCCAGTGCTGCTCAACCCAATCAATTTTGAAGCGCTATTTGCGCAACAAAAACAACAACAAGCTGAAGCTGCGGCTAAGCACTAATTTTTTGATGCGCCAAAACATTTTGATGTCGAAAATCAGTCAAAAACAGCTTATAGCCGTTAGCCTGTTAATGCTGATGTCATTTTCAGCATCGGCGCTAGATTTTCGTTCTGTAGCGGTGCCTAAAGCGGTGCTTTATGATGCCCCCTCAAGCGCTGCCACCAAGGTGTTATTGCTGAGTCAACAATATCCCGTAGAAATTGTGGTGAATTTAGGCGATTGGCTAAAGGTGCGTGATGCAGAAGGTGGTCTGAATTGGATAGAAGCCAGGCAACTCTCCAACAAGCGTACGGTATTGGTGAGTCACAACAATGCTGAAATCAGGCAAGCCGCAGATGCCACATCAAAATTAGTGGCTACTTTAGAGAAAGAGGTGGTGCTTGAAGTGGCTGATACAAAACTCAGTAACGGTTGGCTTAAGGTGAAACACCGTGATGGTGTGACTGGCTATATTTTGATTTCTTCAACTTGGGGTTTTGAGTGAATGGTAGGTCCGTATAATGGCTAAAGTAGCCGTTCTTGGTGCAGGCGCATGGGGGACAGCCCTCGCCATGAATATTAGCCAGCGTCACCTAGTTTCGCTTTGGGCGCGTAATGCAGGGCACGTGTCGGGCATGCGCAAAGCCCGCGCTAACCCAATGTATTTAGGCGATTTTAAATTTAATGACCAACTGCAGGTAGAAGATGACCTAAAAACTGCACTTGATGGTGCAGATTCAATCCTTTCCGTTGTGCCTACTGCGGGTTTTAGAAACATCCTCAAAGACATCAAAGCACTGGGTTGTAAGCTGCCCGTTATTTGGGCGCATAAAGGCCTGGAGCCGCAATCGGCAAAGCTGCCTTATGAAGTGGCTTTAGAAGAATTAGGCGACCCAAAAATCACAGGCCAACACTGGGGCGCGCTTTCAGGGCCAAGCTTTGCGGCTGAACTGGTGCGTGGCTTACCAACGGCTGTCACCTTGGCTGCGAACGATGATGCTTTTGCCAATGAAGCCGCCTTACTCATTCATGGTGCAAACTTGCGCGTGTATCACGCCACGGATGTGATTGGTGTTTCAGTCGGTGGAGCGGTTAAAAATGTGATGGCAATTGCTGCGGGCATATCAGACGGTATGGGCTTTGGCAACAATGCACGCGCTGCGTTAATCACCCGTGGTTTAGCTGAAATGACACGCTTTGGTGTGGCGCTTGGCGCAAGCCCAGAAACCTTTATGGGCTTAGCCGGTGCGGGCGATTTAATTTTAACCTGTACAGGCCAATACTCAAGAAATAGAGAAGTAGGTTTGCAGTTAGCGAGCGGAAAGTCACTGGCTGATATTCTTCAAGGCCTCGGCCACGTCGCTGAGGGGGTGAATACCGCATGTGAAGTGATGCGTCGCGCTGAAACCCTGGGTGTGGATATGCCGATTACTTATGAAGTGAATCAGGCGTTAAGCAATGGCAAAAGTGCCAAAGATGCGGTGACCGATTTACTCGGTCGCGAACAAAAACCTGAGGCTATTTAAAAGCCGTCTTGCAATCCCCCATTAAAGCTTTAAAGCCCGTTTTTAAAATCCAACTGCCGCCAGGCTTCATAGAGCAACACCGCCGCAGAGTTCGATAAATTCAAACTTCGGCTGTCCGGTAGCATCGGCAAACGTAGTCGATGCTCAGGGGCAAATTCGTTGCGAACGTCTTCAGGTAACCCGCGCGTTTCTGGGCCAAATACAAATACATCATCTGCCTCAAACTTTACGTCTGCGTAATTTTGGCTACCTTTTGTAGTCATCGCAAACATGCGCTTACCTGCCAATGCCAGTTTGCAGGCAGCCCAGTTTTCATGCACTTGAATGGTGGAATATTCGTGATAATCCAAACCGGCACGTTTAAGCTGCTTATCTTCTAAGCTGAAACCGAGCGGTTTAATTAAATGTAATGCCGCCCCTGTGTTTGCACACAAGCGAATAATATTGCCCGTGTTAGGCGGAATCTCAGGTTCAAAAAGGACGATGTGGAACATGGCGTTATTCTAACTTAAGGGGCGCCTATTCATGCTATTTTTCTCTCGAGCGAAAAATATGCCTCTGTAAGCCTTTATTTACAAGGCTCGCAGCGCATCGAAATAAGATGGGCGTAAATTGGAATCAAAAATGATGGTCTTTATCAGGTCAAGAAGCCGCTATATTTTAGGTCAGTTATGCGGAAGCGTTCTTGCCACCACCCAACATTCCACATGTGCTGCGCCAGCTTTTTTAAGCATTTTTGCCAACTCATTTAAACTCGCCCCTGTAGTCATCACGTCATCGACAAGCACAACGCGTTTACCGGTTAGATCGCTAGTGACGGCAAACGCGCCTTTGATATTTTTTGTACGTTCTTTGAGCGGCAAGCTAGCTTGTGGTGGCGTGAATTTGGTGCGAATACAACAAGAATAATCCAACGGGACTTGGCCTTGGTCAGCTAACAGCCGCGCAATTTCTAATGATTGATTAAAACCACGCTCTTTGAGTCGCTGCGGGTGTAGTGGCATGGGGATGATTAAATCAATGTCGTGCATAGTGTGATGGGTTGTCATCAAGCCCGTAAAAAGGTGCGCCATTTGCAGCGAACTGCCGTATTTATATTGTTGCATGAGGGCGTCAAGCGGAAACTCATAACGTAAAGCCGCACGCGTGGCATCAAAATCAGGCGGTTCATGCAGGCAATGCCCGCAAATCATGTGGTTGGAAGGCAAGCCGCATTGCTTGCATTGCGCTTCGTGATGCCAAGGCAGTGTATCAAAACAGGCTAAACATAAGTCTTTAGATGATTTTACGGGCGCAGCACAAAGCAAACATTGGTTAGAAAATAACCATTGATTAAATTTTGTACAGTTGTTAATTATTTGTGTGAATTTCACTTTACAGCTTATAATTGAACATTATTTTAATGTAATCTTGTTAACTTTTAAAGGGTTATTTCGATGCAATCTGCCGTCCAAACAAGCGAGCAAACGGTGATTAACACCGATAGTTTAAAACATCATAACAAACAATGCGCGCGAGCGCTTGACCGTTGGAGTGTGGCGGCAATTGCCGCTTTGTATGAATTGCCATTTAACGATTTGATGCATCAGGCGCAAGCGGTGCATCGTGAAAATTTTGACCCGAACGCCGTGCAGGTGAGTACGCTTTTATCCATTAAAACAGGGGGTTGCAGTGAAGATTGCGGTTATTGCCCGCAAGCAGCGCGTTACCACACTGAGGTGGAAAATGAGCCTATGATGGCGTTAGATGAAGTGCTTTCTGCTGCACGTGAGGCGAAAGACAACGGCGCAAGTCGTTTCTGTATGGGCGCCGCATGGCGCAGCCCAAAACAGCGTGATTTAGAGCCAGTATTGAAAATGATTGCGGAAGTGAAAGCGATGGGGCTAGAAACCTGCGCGACTTTAGGCATGTTAAAGGAAGGTCAAGCCGCACAACTCAAAGACGCGGGGCTGGATTATTACAATCACAATCTAGATACCGCACCAGAATTTTATGGCGACGTGATTACCACACGCACCTATCAAGACCGTTTAGACACATTAGACAGCGTGCGCGAAGCCGATATAAACGTGTGTTGCGGCGGCATTATCGGCATGGGTGAATCACGTAACCAACGGGCTGGTTTATTGGCGCAATTAGCGAATATGGAACGCCCACCCGAAAGCGTGCCGATTAACTTGTTGACCCAAGTGGAAGGCACGCCGCTACATGGCACAGAAGAACTTGACCCGTTTGAATTTGTGCGCACCATTGCCATTGCGCGCATTACTATGCCTAAGAGTTATGTGCGCTTATCGGCTGGCCGCCAAAGCATGCATGAAGGCATTCAAGCACTGTGCTTTTTAGCGGGGGCAAATAGTATTTTTTATGGTGAAAAATTACTCACGACAGGCAACCCAGAAGCTGAAACGGATAAAAAATTATTTGCAAAATTAGGCTTGCACCCCATTTAATGCTAATTGTAGGAGCGCAATTTATTACGCGAAAGCAACGTTACCTAGCACGATATTCGCGCAATAAATTGCGCTCCTACAAAATCTAAACATTATGCTTAAATCCCTACAACAAGCGCTAACCCAACGCGAAGCAGACGGCCTGCTACGTCAACGCCGCTTGCTCGATTCGCCACAAGCCGAGCATATCGTGGCGGATACTAAGCCTTATCTTTCATTTTGCAGCAACGATTATTTAGGCCTGGCCAACCATCCGGATTTAATCGCCGCGATGCAAAAGGCAGCGGGGAATTCAGGTGTTGGCAGCGGCGCTTCTGGGCTGGTAACTGGGCATCATCGCTATCATGACGATTTAGAAAAACAGCTGGCGAAGTTCGTAAATCTGCCCGCCGCGTTATTGTTTTCAACAGGTTATATGGCGAATATCGGCGTACTTGGCGCGCTGGTCGGGCGCGGTGATGCTATTTTTGCCGATAAATTGAATCATGCCTGTTTAAATGATGGTGGTTATTATTCGCTGGCGGAATTCAACCGTTTTGCCCATAGCGATGTCGCTGCGCTTGAAGTATTGCTTAAAGCGAGTACCGCCAAGCACAAACTCATTGCGGTGGACGCCGTGTTTAGTATGGATGGTGATATTGCGCCAATCCCTGAATATCTTGCGCTTTGCGAGCAATATGATGCGTACTTGTACCTAGATGACGCGCACGGTTTTGGGGTGTTGGGCGCGCATGGTGCCGGTTCGTTAAGTCACTATAATTTAAAGTCACCACGTATTATCATGATGGCCACTTTAGGTAAGGCCGCAGGGGTAGCAGGGGCTTTTGTGGCGGGTGAGCAAGTGGTGATTGATTACCTGATCCAGACCGCCAAAAGCTACGTTTATTCAACGCCTGCGCCACCTGCGCTTTCAGCAACACTTTCCACATCTGTGCGTTTAATCGAGCAAGGCGATGCTTTACGCACACATTTACGCATGTTGATTGCGCAGCTGAAATCTGAATTACACTTAACGCAATGGCAACTGATGCCTTCAGAAACCTCCGTACAGCCTTTGTTGATTGGTGGCAACCTTGAAGCCGTCAGCGTGAGCAAATTCTTACAAAATATGGGAATATTGGTGCCAGCGATTCGTCCGCCGACCGTACCTAAAGGCACGGCGAGATTGCGTATTTCGCTTTCTGCCGCGCATACAAAAGAAGATATCATGCGTTTAATCAGCGCACTGCATGAAGCCGAAAAGGAGTTTTTAGCTTGAGTCTATATGTTGAAACAATCGGGCAAGGCCAGCCGTTGGTGATGCTGCATGGCTGGGGTTCTAACAGCGCAATTTTTCATTCGTTGATTAAAAATCTGAGTAAAACGTTTACCTTGCATCTGGTGGATTTGCCTGGCGCAGGCTTGAGTCGGCCGATTGAACCTTGCCATCTTTATTCACTGGCTGAAAAGGTAGCAGATATGTTGCCAGCGCATGCTGATGTATTGGGCTGGTCATTGGGCGGACAAGTGGCGATGCGCATCGCGCTAGATCGCCCTGATATGATACGTAGATTGGTGTTGGTGGGGGCTACCCCTTGTTTCGTGAATAAAGATGATTGGCAGTTGGGCGTTGCGCCCAAAGTGTTTGATGATTTTGCACTCAATGTGAATCAGGATTATCAAAAAACCATGTTACAAAACATCACGTTACAATGTATGGGGGCGAAAGACGCCAGAAAAACCATTAAAATATTACATCATAAATTTTTAGA
>JBARQL010000117.1:0-2447 GCA_049643685.1 Methylotenera sp. | reverse complement strand
TGATTTGCCCTTCAAACCCAAGTGCCGCGCCAGAAACCAACGGCTTTTTGAATTTAACACACAGCCTGTTTAAGGTATAACGTGTCGCAAAATTATCACTGCAATCAATCACCACATCGGCTTGCGCCACAAGTTCTGCAAACTCTTCTTCAGTAGATTTTTGCTGCACCGTTTGCACACGCACATCAGGGTTGATTTCATAAATCGTTTGCTGCGCTGAAACAGCTTTGTTGATGCCCACACTTTGCGTGGTATGAATAATTTGACGCTGCAAATTCGTTAAATCCACCACATCAAAATCACAAATCGTGAGCGTACCCACGCCACTTGCAGCTAAATATAGCGCCACAGGCGAACCTAAACCGCCAGCACCAACTATTAAAGCATGGGCCTTTGTGAGTTTTTTTTGCCCTTCATACTCTATTTGCGGCAATAAAATATGGCGGCTATAACGAAGCAGCTGGTTGTCGTTCATTAAAATTAAGGCAACCGTCCTGCGTTTACCATACGGTTGAATAGCACATTAGGCGAAATCCACACAACTACATCATCATAACCAGCACTAGTAAAAGTACTAACGAAATCTACATCCCCAGTATCTACAGTATCAGCTATATTGTTTCCCGCTCTTGGATTATCTCGACCATCCATATTTTCCAGTTCGTTGGCTGATAAGCCTGCAGGAACTTGTATAACGGTGCCAGATTCTGCGTTATAAGTTCCATATCCATTTTTTCCGTGTGAAACTAAAACTGCAGGAATATTAGATGAAATAATCGTTGCGCATGCGTTATCCTGACATATACGCATAGTTGCTGGACTATTCAATGTAAAACCATTCGCTGAATTAGAAAAATTCGGACGGACTCGGTAACGAAGTAAATTACCCCAACTATCCGATCTCGTCAGCCCCAGGGTATTCCAAGGCAAACGTCCTTCCTGTGAAGGACAGACATTGACAACTCTGGCCTCTTCCAAACCATCATTATTCACATCAGGACAAGGTAAGTAAGGCCTTCCGTCAATTGCCGCATGGCTCATCGCATAACCATAAAGCGCCTCTTTTGCATCTTCAAGCAACCTTTTGGTTTCACTATAATTTTTCAAATCAAGTTGTGCTGTAAGGGGCATCAACAAACCACCTAGCAAGAGACCGAGAATGACCAAAACCACAGCCATTTCAACCAAACTAAAGCCTTCTAATTCATATTTTTTCATCATGGGGTTATAGATAAAGTCTTGCCATTAAGGCTTAAAACGGCACTATCTTGTGCAGCCGAAATGGTGTAGTTTAATAAAGGAAACCAACCGTTATCTAAAAGCATGCTTCTTGTAGTTGCATTAAAAGACAAGCTATTTAATCCTGCCTGATAAGAAGGAGTACCTACATAAACACCTAAATCAGCATTGCCATCATTATTACCATCTGCATAAGGATAAACAACATTACTATTAAAATATTTAATCATCCCCTGTGTGCCATCACCCCTTATCTCGCGCAGTATGCGTTGAGAAACCATGGAGAACAACTCTGCTCGACCAATGGTTATGAGTCTATCATTCTGAATTTGAGACTCAATTTTGGTAAAGTCAAAATCTCCATCTGCATTTTCTCCTTCTAAATAATCTGCGACATTGTTGCTGGGCCGAGCAATTTGAGCACTTATTGGTGACCTTGCTGCTAAGATGATAGCAAGGTGATCAGTAACGCCATCTACGTTCAGATTACCTAAAACAGCACCGTTAATCGGCTCAGCCATTACATGATCTCGGTAGTTTTGAGAAAATACGTACCATAGCAACTCACCATCTCCATCCAACAACGGGCCTGTTCCCAATGTTTTCCATGGAAACCGACCAATATTACTGGGGCACAATCCACCAGGACCCGTCACCGTCGACTCAGCAACGCCGTCAGAATTGTTATCTGGACAAGGTAAACTGCCAGGGTGGTTGCTGTCGGCAGTTGCTCTACCCAATAAAGCTACTTTCGCTTCTACTAAAGCAGCTGCTGTTATTTTTTCACGCTCTACTTTAACTTCACTGCCATTTAGCACTGAAAAAACAGTGCCCAATCCCGCCAATACTAGAACAAGCACCAGAATGATTAGCGCCCCACCTCGTTGATGAAACAAACTATTATTGCGACTATTCATCATCGCCATCTATCACACCGCTTTGCTCTAAATTCAGCCTATTTGCTTTTTCAACCAGTTGCATTTCGTAAATCTTATTATTCTCAGGGGCATACATTTGCCCAGCCTTTAAGCGCACATGCTTACCATTGACGGGAATTTTTACGTCAACTCCTTCTGTACTTGCGCCTTTTTTCGAGAATCCACGCTGATTGAGTTTGCCTATTTTTACGTTGTCTACCGTGCTGTTTTCTTGTACGGCTTGATTGTTAATCCATAGCGTGTTGCCTTTGCCATCACTGCGTTTCACAT
>JBARQL010000116.1:0-6082 GCA_049643685.1 Methylotenera sp. | reverse complement strand
ACCATCGAGACCGCCAAGCACGTCACCGAGCGCGTAAAAATTGTGCAAGATTACCTAGGTCGCCAAATTCTGTTAGAAAACGTTTCAAGCTACGCCAGCTATGTAGATTCCACCATGAGCGAATGGGAATTTATTAGCTTAATTGCCGAACAAGCCGATTGCCTGCTGCTGCTAGACGTGAACAATATTTACGTGAGCAGCTACAACCACAATTTTGATGCCAAAACCTTTATTGACGGCGTACCAGCCAAACGCGTGCAGCAAATTCACCTAGCTGGTCATCAAAACAATGGCGACTACATTATTGATACGCACGATGCCCCCGTGATAGACCCAGTGTGGGATTTATACGAATACACAATTGCAAGACTAGGCACGGTTTCTACCATGATAGAGCGCGATGACAATATGCCAGAATTGGCAGTTTTGGTAGAAGAGTTAGAAATTGCCAGAAAAATCGCCAATAATGTGCATGCCCACGAGCCAATATCCATGCGGTCTGCAGGGGAGGTGTAAAATGAGCCAATTAGCCAAACTTCAAGCAGATTTTCAAGCCTATTTATTAGATGATACTCAAGGCGCAAGCTTCATTAAATCCGTTGTAGATGACAAAAAAGTAGGCGCAAAAAAACGCCTCGGTATTTACCATGATGCTTATCGATTGCGCATTATTGAAGCCCTCGCAACCGCCTACCCACAGCTAAAAGCCTTATTGGGCGACGTGTTATTTGATAATACCGCCCGTGAATATATTACAGCGTATCCTTCCACCTATCGCAATTTGCGCTGGTACGGCAACGAGATGCGCGAGCATTTACTCACCACACTATCACAACACCCAATCGCCGCCGAAATGGCTGATTTTGAATGGACGCTATCGTTAGCCTTTGATGCAGAAGACGTGCCCGAATTGAGCCTGCAAGACCTCGCCACTATACCGCCAGAAAACTGGGCTGAGCTGAGCTTTAAATTTCAACCAGCCATCAAAATAGTACGTACGAGCTGGAACACCATACCAATATGGCAAGCGCTGGAAATTGAAGAAACGCCACCAAAACCAACGCAAAATAGCACCTATGAGTCATGGCTAATTTGGCGTAAAACCCTAAATTCACAATACCGCTCAATTACAGAAACTGAAGTCATCGCGCTCAATATGGCGATGATGGGGGCAACATTTGGTGAAGTTTGTGCCAGCCTGGAAGTTGAGATGAATGAAGAAGAAGCCATGACAACCGCCGCACAATATCTTGCAGGCTGGTTAGAAAATGGGCTGATTTGTAAGGTAGTCTTAATTAAATTTGCTGCTTAGCTAAAGCTCAATTAAATATAAAAACAACTGAAACCGGCAACAAATCCCACCAATCCGCCATCCTCGCATCAGCACTTTGCAAGTGCAGATGCGCTTAGCAAATCGAAGTGCCCAAAGTGCGCATCCAGAGAGCCATTTTAATAAAACATTTATAACCAGTCTCTAAAATAACGCAACATATTGTTTGCTCGCTACAACTGTTAAGTCAGTCATGTAAGTGTTATTTAGCCACAAAACGGCAAAGCCAAACTCTGCAAAATCTCACCATTTCTAGCATCTTGCACAAATATCACCGCGCCTGCTTGCCTGCCTTTCCATTCTGGTTTTAGGGTGATGTTTTTTGCAAATTCGCTTTTGTTGCTAAATTGGTAGGCGCCTAACAATTCGCGCACTACGTAATCGTGCTTTAGCTCGCGGCCGTTGTTTTCACCTGCACTCACTTGGCTGACTAATTTGTTTTCATAAATCGCTACAAAAATATCGGCATTTTTAATATCGGCTGGGTTAACGGCTTTTGCAGTGGCTTGCAGTGTGATTTCACCATTGGCTTGCGTGATTGCATCTAAACTTAAATTGGCGCGTGAGGCTAGCTTTTGGTTGGCGGTAATCGCTTGGTTTAGGCGTGATTCGTCTGCGCCTCTAAAATCACGTCCGCTTAATACAAATTGCGGAGTATATACAAAGCCAGCGCCTGCAAATGCGGCTGTTTTGCGTTGGCGGTCTGAATATTCCGCTTTGGAAAATTTGTCTTTCCAGCCGATGTAATCCCAATAATCCACATGAAAAGCAAGGGGGATGATTTTTTTAGGGTCAGGCTTCAAACCGCTTAGCCATTTATCTGCGGGCGGGCAACTGCTGCAACCCTCGCTGGTATAAAGCTCAAGTAATGGTACAGTTGCCGCGCCGCTTTTTGCGCTGCATTCAGCCGCAATGGCATTTTGTGTGGAAATATTAAGAATGCTAAATGCAATTAAGAGTTTACTGGCAGGTTTCATGACTTTAATCTCCGTTTAAGTTAGAGGTTAGTCGTGGAACTTGATAGAACCTTACAAAAATATAACCACTTTCGAGCGTCGGCATCCAGTGTCTTTCAGCAATTCTTGCTGGATTGTCGGCTTAGTATTGCTTATCAGTTTCCCTGATAAAGTCACTAGATTCCGACTTCCGTCGGAATGACAGGCTAGAGTGCTTTTTCGTTTTCTTTGATGGTATTCCAAGGCGCAATTTTTATCAGCAATAACATGCCTGGAATTGCCAAAACAAAGCACAGAATAAAGAATTTAAACCAGCCCAAATTTTCTACCAAATAGCCAGTGGCTGCATTGGCAAAAGTGCGTGGCACGGCGGCCAAGCTGGTGAATAAAGCAAATTGTGTGGCGGTGTAGAGCGGGTGCGTGGTGTGGGCAATGTAGGCAACAAAAGCCGCTGTGCCTAAGCCTACGCCAAAGGCTTCAACACCAATGACGATGCCTAGCCACACTAGACTATGCCCAACAGTTGCCAGCCATGCAAAGCCTAGAATCGCAATCATTTGCACCACGCCAAATATCCATAGTGCGCGGTTAATGCCGAGCTTGAACATCCACACGCCGCCAAGTAAGCCACCGATAACGCTAGGCCATAAGCCAGCATTTTTGGCGATTAGACCAATCTCAGTTTTGGTGAATCCCATATCCAAATAAAACGGTGTCGCTAATGCGGTTGCCATGCTGTCGCCAAGTTTGTATAGAAAAATAAACGCTAAAATTAGCAGGGCAGTTTGCACGCCATTGCGACCAATAAATTCGTTGAAAGGCTCTACAACCGCGGCTTTCAGTGTTTTTGGCGCGCCATTTTTAAGCGCGGGTTCTTGCACAAAAATCGTCATTAAAATGCCAGGAATCATGAATAGTGCGGTGATAATAAATACGCTACTCCATGCCATGTGGTCAGCCAAAATGAGTGAGAGCGAACCTGGCACCAACCCCGCGATTTTATAGGCATTGACGTGAACGGCATTCCCCAATCCTAACTCGTTATCAATGAGTAATTCACGCCTATATGCATCCAATACAATATCTTGGCATGCGCTAAAAAAAGCGACTACAGTGGCAAGGTAGGCGATTGTCCAAATATCCAATTTTGGGTTAAACGCGCCAAAAACAGGAATGGAAACTAGTAGTAAGGTTTGTGAAATCAAGAGCCAGCCGCGTCTGCGACCTAATGGCGGCGTATAGCGATCGAATATTGGTGCCCATAAAAATTTCCAAGTAAATGGCAAGTTTATTAGCGCAAATAATCCGATGGCTTTAAGATTCACGCCTTCGCTACGCAACCAAGCTGGTAACAAGCTGATTAAAATATACAGCGGCAAGCCCGAGCTAAAACCCGTAAAAATACAAATGAGCATTTTTTTGCTCATGAGCGATTGCCAGATGGATGGCTGCGCTGTGGTTTGCACTGGGGTGGTCTGGGTAGAAGTTTGCAGAGTCACTAGGTTGCCTTCAGGCGATACATCGCTAAATTGCCAAACCAATTGGGCATGAAGTCTACATCATTACCATTGGTAATGACTTTGCGTTCTATGACAGTAATATTGTGATTTTTACAAAATTGGTCGAAGTCGTTAATCGTGCAAAGATGCACGTTAGGGGTATTAAACCACTGATATGGTAGTGTTTTGGAGACGGGCATGTTGCCGTTAATAATTTGCAAACGGTTGCGCCAATAACCAAAATTAGGAAAAGTGACGATAACTTCACGCCCAACGCGTAGCATTTCTTGCACAATCTCTTCGGTATTGTGCATCGCTTGCAAGGTTTGAGAAAGGATAACAGTATCAAACGATTGGTCTTCAAAGCCTGATAATCCGTCTTCCAAGTCCATTTGGATGACATTTGTGCCATTTTCTAAACAGGCGAGCCAATTGGCATCGTCTTTTTCTACGCCATATCCTTTAACTTCCATGCCTGTGCGTAAAAATTGCAATAAGGTCCCATCACCGCAGCCTAAATCGAGCACTTTTGAGCCAAATTTCACCCAATTTGCGATAATCGCAAAATCTTGACGAAAGTTAATGATTGAATTTGTAATATTTACATTAATTTGATGAGTGCTTTGCATTTTATACCTCAACACTATTCAAGTAAGTACGCAGAATAGCGTGATAATGCGCGTCTGGCATTAAAAATGCGTCGTGGCCATGTGCAGCGGTTACTTCGGCGTAGCTCACGGTACGCTCATTATCGAGCAGCGCCTTCACAATTTCACGTGAGCGCGTAGGTGAAAATCGCCAATCGCTGGTGAATGAAACCACTAAGAATTGGGCGATAACATTTTTGAGTGCCGTGCTTAAATCGCCATTAAATGTTAAGGCAGGGTCGTAATAATCCAACGCGCGCGTCATGCGTAAGTAGGTGTTGGCATCAAACTCTCCCGCAAATTTATCCCCTTGATAACGTAAGTAAGATTCCATTTCAAACTCTGCATCAAAACTATATTTAACGCCCTCTTTCAGCTTGCGACCAAATTTCGCACCCATCGCATCATCACTTAAATAAGTGATATGACCAAGCATGCGCGCTATGCGCAAGCCTCTGCGCGGGACAACGCCATGCGCATAATAATCACCACCATAAAATTCAGGGTCGGTAATAATCGCTTGGCGCGCCACTTCATTGAATGCCATATTTTGTGCAGTCAGGTTAGGGGCAGAAGCGATGACTAAGGCATGTCGCACGCGATCAGGAAAAGCCATCGTCCATTGCAGTGCTTGCATTCCGCCTAAGCTGCCGCCAATGACCGCCGCAAGCTGCTTAATGCCTAAATAGTCTGCCAACACAGCTTGCGAGGCGACCCAGTCTTCAACCGTCAATATCGGGAATTCTGAACCCCAAGGTTTTCCAGTGGCTGGGTTGAGGCTTGCTGCGCCAGTGCTGCCATGACAGCCACCTAAATTGTTCACGCCAATCACAAAAAATTTGTTGGTATCTAACGGCTTGTTGGGGCCTACTAAATTGTCCCACCAGCCTGGATATTTATCATCCTCACTATATTTACCGGCGACGTGATGGGTACCAGAGAGCGCATGGCAGATTAATACGGCATTTGATTTATCCGCATTTAACTTCCCATAAGTTTCATACACGAGGTCGAACTGAGGCAACACCGCCCCGCTTTTTAAAGTGAGCGGAGTATCAAAGTGCGCGTTTTGCGGGACTACGAACCCTACGGAGTTATTTTCATACATACTGCGATTATACTATGGGTTAAGTTAAACAAAACAGACGGCTAAACCAAAGTGAGGATTGAAGGATATATTTTTCAGATATTGCTTTGTTGCACTTCAAAATTGAATCCGCCAGGCTTTAAAAAACAGGTATTCTTGCATAAAAATCACGCCAACCTTTTACACCTGCCCTGCAAGCCTTTATTTACAAGGCTCGCAGGGCAGTATTTTTCGCTCGGGGGTTCTAGCGCGGTATTATTGAGTTCAATTTATGCCCAATGCGTGCTTACAATAAGCGGATTTTTACCATATGTCACGCGGTCATTACCACCCAAATCTTGCATGGTTTCAATCGCCACAAACCCAGCGCTAGACATTAAATCAGCCACTTTCTCAGCTTGATTAAACCCATGTTCTAACAGCAGCCAGCCTTGCGGTTTAAGATAAACAAGGCTGTTATCGATAATTTGGCGGATATCACTCAAACCATCTTCTCCAGCAGCTAGTGCAGTGATTGGTTCAAACCGTAAATCGCCTTGCGATAAATGCACGTCGTTTTGTTC